>PLKR01000071.1 GCA_003140655.1 Acidobacteriaceae bacterium
TATTCTCGCGATGCCCAACTGAACCTCGAAGCCGGGGTCTGGTTGTCTTACCAGGGTGAACACGAAGCAGCTGCCAAGTTCCTCACGCGCGCTCTGGAGGTTGACCCCAAGTTCGCGGTAGCTTTGAACATCAACGGCTATAACCTCGCCGCCATGCATCGGTACGCCGAGGCAATCCCTTACATGAAACGCTACGCCGAGGAGGAACCCAACGATCACAATCCCCGCGATTCCCTGGCCGAGATCCTGCAGGAGGGAGGGCGGCTGGAAGAATCCCTAGCGGAGTATCGGGAAGCTCTGAAACTGGATCCTAAGTTCTATTTTTCGCAGTGGGGCCTCGGCGACGTTTACGCGCTGCTAGGTCAGCAGGATCGGGCCCGCGAGGAGTACGCCAAAGCGCTTCCGATGATGGCGTATGCACCGAAGAACAGGCTCAAGTGTCAGATTCTATCAGCCATCACGTACGCCCGTGAAGGCAATGTGAAGCAAGCCCGCGTGCAGCTGGCGGTGGTGCTGAAGGAGGCGACGAAGCTGCAACTGAACGACTACCAAAGTCTCATCCATCAGGATCTGGCGCTGCTGGAAGAATCCCCCGCTGCCGCCTTCCGACACCTGGATCAAGCGGAAGCGGTTCTGCAGATGGCCGGAGCCATGTCGGAGGGGGAGGGGATTCAAAAACGGAGCGCTTCGGATCCTAACAAAGACAGTGCTGGCGTTCGTATATATTTTGGTGTGCACCGAGATCGCGGCTGCACATGATATCGTTCTGGTGACTAGCAAGAACAGTCAGGTCAGAGTGATGCCAGCCGCCGATCTGGCGAGAATAATCAAAACCACGCACAAATGGCCCGGTGGGCATGAGCTGATCGTTGTACTCACCGACCCATCTTCCCTAGAGATGCGCATTGTTGCTCAGAAACTACTGTCGCTGACGCGCGACGAGTTCAAGAACTTGATCGATGCGACAAACAAGACCAAGATGACGTTTTGGGTGGTTTCGAGCGATGATGAGGTCCTAAAGATTGTGCAATCAAATACATCTGCGATCGGCCTGGTGAATGTTTACTCCATCAACAGCAACGTCGAGGTATTGAGGATTGACGACAAGCTTCCCCTCGAATCCGGGTACGTTCTGCACAGCCAATAGCCGGGAAGCTAAGAAATACGAATTGCACTATCGACTCGCGAGCTAGGGTCCTCGGGCTGAGTCTTCGCGACTTGATGGCAGCTTTTGTACCCTTCCTGATTCGCTAGCAGTGTGCTTTCTTGGCTGGTCATATTGCCAAACTCAACGGCACCAGCCGCAAGAGTTGATGCTGGCCCAAACGGAGGTACTGCCCTGGGCGTAAATCACCGGGAGGAGCGTAGCTGGGTTTGCCAACGTGCGACCCGATCCTTTACGCCACCGCCCGCGATTAGCCTCGCACGTGCCAGCACCGCGCTGCTTCAGCTATTTGTGACTTCTGGCTGCACTCTCGGCTAAGCCTTGCTCTCGCTTGGAGTTCTGGATCCATTGATCAGTTTCAATCTGGATCTTTACTGGGTCCAGTATGTCTGCCTATGCTGAAAATGCCGAATGAGAGGAGCGTTATGGCTCCTATTCAGCCTTTTCGGTTGCCGAATTGCTGGCTCAATCCGACAACGCTGGGCTCCTTCCACTTAGCATAAGGAAGTTACTAAGTATCTGCTTTTCATCCATTTAGCAGATGAAATGGATTTGAAACAGAGGTGATTTCGAAAAATAGATGGCTTGACATTGAGTGAGGCTGCAAGAAGATTTCCGTAGGAGAACCGATGAGGTCCATCGCAGTTGGGTTCAGACTCTTGATTTTGATCGGAATGCCGACCGCATTCGCGTTTGGAGCGTGCGGAAGGCTGGCGGCTCTGTCTGCAACCCGACGGCAATCAGTTTGACTTAGAGTCCCTGGTCAACGCTCCTCTTGTTGGCCAAGCGAATGAATTCGGTGGGTTTGATCCTAGGGCCGTGGCGGCAATGGCGTCGACCTGGTGGTGGGGAGCTGCAATGGGTGCGCGTGTTCTGAATCCTGAGTTTACTTATGGCTGGTTCCCCAGGCCATCCCATTATGTTCAGCGCGACAACTCGAACTGCGCCGCCGATTTCGAGAATGGACTGCCTGCGATCGGAACGTTCATACCCCTCGGAACCCCGCGAGTAGCCGCAGATCCGACCCAGGGTGCGTTCTTCATTGCCAACGTTGGTTTTCACGCCGGTGATGGAGTTAAAGGCGTCAATATCGTAAAGAGCATCCGCACGTGGCGCAGAGGCACAATAGCGGAAAAATACCGCGCCGTGCAACATTTTTGAACGGGTCTGTTAGGACTGTGTAATCCAGAGAACCCCATGAGGAAAGGGACAAATGAAACGGACTTGGATCTTGCTCGTTCTGTTAGTCGTAATTATAACCTTCAACCAGCTTCCATTGGTCGCTCAAGGTATCCACGCAAAGTCTTCCGCTGGCTGGAGTGCGTGATGAGGCGAAGTTGGCGTTGCAGTGTAGTTCTAGCTTTGGGCTTGGTTGCTTGCACGCCGCCGGCTGTGGTGCGGGATCCCCTGGCTCCAGTTGAGGAATGGCCGACGTATGGCAACGATCCGGGGAGCTCGCGTTACTCCCCGCTCAGCGAGATCACCAAAGACAACGTGGGGGATCTCAAAGTGGCGTGGACGTATCGCACCGGGGACATGTCAGACGCTACAGGCACGTGGAACGGGGAAAAGGTTTGGGCCAAAAGCACATTTGAGGCAACACCCCTGATGACTGATGACACGCTCTACATTGCGACCGCGTTCAATCGCATTATCGCGCTGGATCCGGAGACGGGGAAGGAGAAGTGGACTTTTGATCCAAAGCTTGACCGCATTGGTTATTACGGTAATGGCCTCACGTGCAGAGGACTGGCGAGCCGGGTCGATCCCAAATTGTCGCCGGGACAAGCTTGCCGGAAGACGATTTATGAAGCCACGCTCGACGGCCGCTTGATAGCAGTGGATGGAGAAACGGGGAAAGCCTGCGCCGGGTTCGGGACGGCCGGCGAGGTTTCGCTGAAGGCAGGCATCAATCTGGATTCGGGAATCGACCACATCATCCCAGGCGAGTACTACTTTACTTCGCCGCCGGCGGTGGTGGGCGACGTCGTGGTCGTGGGCTCAGGCATCAACGACAGTGATCGCGTCGAGATGCCCTCCGGGGTGGTGCGTGGATACAACGCGCGCACGGGCACGTTAGTTTGGGCATGGGACCCAGTGCCGCGAGACCCTGGCGATCCTGCCCGAGCCACTTGGCAGAATGGCGCCGATCGCACCGGCGCAGCTAACGTGTGGGGCCCGATCTCGGCAGATCCTGCGCATGATTTGATTTTTCTACCTACAACCAGTCCAAGTCCCGACTACTTTGGCGGCGAACGGAAGGGCGCGAACCGGAACGGGGACTCCGTGGTCGTGCTGCGTGCATCCACCGGCAAAATGGTTTGGGCCTTCCAGGCTGTGCATCACAATTTGTGGGACTACGACCTACCGTCTGGCCCGTCGCTAGTCGAGGTGGAGCGCGATGGTAAGCGCATTGCGGCTCTCGCTCAGCCGACCAAGATGGGCCACCTGTTCATCCTCGATCGCGACACAGGAAAACCCGTGTTGCCAGTGGAAGAGAGGCCGGTGCCACAGGATGCTGTAGCCGGAGAATGGCTTTCACCGACGCAGCCTTTCCCGGTGGCCACTCCGCGGTTGGTGCCGGACCGTCTGGAACCGAAGGATGCTTGGGGCTTGACGCCTTGGGATCGCGGGAAGTGCCGCGACACGATCGCAGGCCTCCGCCGCAGCGGCATTTTCACGCCGCCTAGTCTGCAAGGCACGCTCGAGTATCCCGGCGCTGCCGGCGGGACAAATTGGGGAGGACTTTCTTTTGACCGCTCGCGCGGGTTGATCGTGATAAATCAGACCAACTTACCGTTCATCGTCCAACTGATCCCGCGCGAGCAGATCACGGGCCTAAGGAGCCAATCAGGCGGCGTGGAGGGCGAATGGGAGTATGCGCCCATGAAGGGGACACCGTACGTAATGCGGCGCAAAGCGTTGCTCTCGCCGTGGGGCCTGCCGTGTAGTCCTCCCCCTTGGGGAACACTGGCTGCCGTGGAGGCCGGCACCGGCAAAATTCGATGGCAGATTCCGCTGGGGACGGTGAGGGAACTGGCTCCAATTCCCCTTCCAATCGGTTGGGGCACACCCACTCTGGGCGGGCCGTTGACGACCGCAAGCGGTCTTACCTTTATTGGAGCGACATTGGACAGCACATTCCGCGCGTTCGACACGGAGACCGGGCGCGAGCTATGGCAAACGCGAATGCCGGCCTCAGCTATCGCAACCCCGATGACATACAGGGCGAAGGCGGGTGGACGCCAATACGTAGTGGTCGCGGCAGGCGGGCATGGCAAGGCGAAAGGGATCAAGCTGGGAGACTACATAGTGGCATTTGCGTTGCCATAGGGGCGTCGATTTTCCCCCAAGATAACAGCCAAAGACGCCGCTATCAGTGCCGTTTTTGAACCAAAAAGGAGATTCTGGACTATGGACACTTCGTCGGCTGCTGCAATCCGCCGCCCACAAGTCCGCTTCAAGTATATTCTGTTTGTCGCGTTCGTATTGATGTTCCTGTTCGTGCTCTGGGACCGCGAGCGCTTTATCATTGACCATTCGCATCCGTTGTGGCGGTATTACTTTCCCGTGCGCTGGTGGCTTCTTCCGCACGGGCTGGCCGCACTGACTGCGCTCCTGATCGGCCCTTTTCAATTCTCGTCGCGGTTCCGGCAACGGCATTTGCGAGTACACCGCATTATGGGATGCGTCTATCTCGGTGGAATTGCGGTCGCTGCGACGATAGGCATGTACCTCGCTGCCGTACACTCAAGCGTCGGAATCAGGTTTTATGTTTTCGCGGTTGCTCCCGCGTGGCTGCTGACTGCGGGGATTGCATTTGTTTGCGTGCGCAACGGCAACATCCCATTGCACCGGCAATTCATGGTGCGCAGCTACGCAATCACAAGCACCTTCGTCACTGACCGAATTTTTGATGCGATACTAGCCATATATCGCCCGGGAGCAGTCGTCTTTGGGGCGGTGACGTGGAGTGTGCTGGTGGCCACGCTGGTCCTGACCGAACTTGGCTTGGCGTGGCAAGGCATTTTCATTAACAAACGGGCCTAGCGCGCAACACGATGCCGGATTGCCACTGCCTTGTTTATAGCAGCGGATGTCGGCCTCAGCCATCGCAACAGCGATGTCATACAGAGCGAAGGTAACTAAATACGACGAGGGAGTAGCGCATTTCCATCATGGCCAGGAGCCTTGTGCTCCAACGAAGGCCGAATACATTTGCGCAGACCCACCTGTCACCTCGTTTTTCGCTTGCGACAAGGCGGCGGACCATACATTCCGGTTAGCTGACGATCTGGGAATAATTGCCTCCGTAATTATGCCGGCTGCTCTATGACATGCTGCTGACGACACCTGATGCGTTGGTCCGGCTAATGCTGACTCCAAAAAGCTTGCCACCGAATTCGCGAACAGCGCAGTCCGAAGACGCGGGGAGAAGATGAGGCCGCGGGCGAGTTGCCGAGTTCGGTTCTCACTTCCCATCATCCGCAATCCTGGTATGCAGGAACGTTCGTTAGCGAGTCGGCAGGTACGCTGAAAGTTGAATACTCGCAGGCCAACTCCATCCCGCTACGGAGTGCTCGATGGACCGCTTGTGCCTTTTCGAGGTGGCACCTTACGTAATGGAACTATTTCCAGAAAGCGCGGATCTCGTGTTCTTTCGCGGCGCGGATGCCAATGCAAACAAAGTGAGCTGGCAAGGCGATGAGTTCACGCGGCAATGAGCCGCATTGTTCCTGACGGAAAATGTGCCTTCAGTTTCCTCGGATAGCGGCATCGAGGAAGCATCCAACCTGGGGTACTTTATTCCAGGCTAGGGAGCTTTGGCGACGAGATTCCTCTAGGACTTGCCTGGCAACAGGAAGCGGGCCGACCGCTTTCAGGCCGGTCTCCCGAGGCGTGGGATCACTTCGGGGATTCCAATCGGGGTCGGGAGAGATCCAGCGGCCCAGGGGGGCTGTAAGGCCAGTATCAACGAAAACAGCGCCAGCGCGTGTGAATACTTCATTTGTTTCCTCCTGAAGAAAATGAACAGACGCAGCCCGTTTCGGCTTACGCCGGGTTACTGCGACGGCTAATCCGCTGGGGGGCAGCAGCCGTAACCTCGGTTACAACAGAGTTGTTTTCGGCAAGGCAGGCATAATGCTCCTTTCATTCGACATGTTCAGCATAGGCGGATATACTGGATCCAGTAAAGATCCAGATATATACAGGTGAATGGATCCAGTGCACCAGTGCCATGTCAAAGCGACCTGCGACCCTCATCGTATTAGATAGAAACAAACGCGAATCCTTGCAGACGCAGCTCGCTGTCAGTCTTAAAGAGCTGGTGCAGGCTCGGGTATTGGCTCCGGGCGCGGCTGTGCCTTCTAGCAGAGACCTTGCTGGGGATCTTCGTATCTCCCGCAACACGGTGATCCAAGCTTATGATCGCCTTATCGGCGAAGGGTATTTAGAGCCGTCAGCTCGACGCGGTCTGTTCGTGAGCGAATCTCTGACGGAAAAGATCTTGAGTAGAACGGGCCTGTCTAATGCGTCCACTACTGTGTCGCGTTTCGTTTTCCAGCAAAACTCCGAGAAACTCGGTATGCCGGTGCCGTTTCGCCCTTGCCAACCCGACGTTAGATTATTTCCGCTCGCATTGTGGAATCGCATGCGAACACGAGCACTCAGGAGTTATGGCACACACCTCTTGCATTACCAGTCGGAGCTGACTCTAGGATTTCCGTCTCTGCGACGCACCTTAGCTACTTATCTGCGCGAGAGCCGGGGCGTTCAATGCGACTGGCACCAGGTTGCAATTACCACCGGTTCACAACAGGCGTTGTACTTGCTGGCTCATTTACTTCTGAGGCCGGAGTCGCGTGTCGCAATGGAAGATCCGGGGTATCTGGGCGCACGTTTCGCGTGGCAACGAACCGGCGCCCGCCTAATCCCAGTATCGATCGATGCAGAGGGAATGAGGCTTCCTCCGGACAAGCGTTTCTCCGCGGAGCTGGTTTACACTACGCCGTCCCGTCAATTCCCCACCGGTGCGTGTCTGTCACTTTCTCGGCGCCTCTCCCTCGTTGAGTTCGCCGCGAGAACCAACGCGTGGATAATAGAAGACGACTACGACTCTGAATTCCGATACTCCCGTCCCCCGTTGCCCAGTCTCCAGAGTCTCGATAGCTCCGGGCGCGTGATTTACATCGGGAGCATGAGCAAGGTGCTTTTCCCCTCTCTTCGTATTGGCTACGTGGTTTTGCCTGCGTCTTTGGTGCAGGAGTTCACCGCCCTCCGCAGCGTTTTGGACGATCATGGTCCTTTGATTGATCAGGCAACGCTCGCCCAGTTCATAGATGCCGGTGCGTTCTACAGTCACATACGGCGGAGTCGAAGAGCGTACGGAGAGCGTCTACAGACATTCATTGAATCGGCATCCAAACTTCTGCTACCACTTTCTTTTCCCTACATCGATGGAGGAATGAATTTAACAGGCTTTCTGGATTCTACCGAGGATGATCGAGAATGCTCGGACCGGCTTAAATCCATCGGTATCGAGATTCCGGCTCTTTCGCAGTATTCCTTGCGGCCAACCCGACCCGGTCTTGTCTTCGGATTTACCGCCTTTGAGCAGCGAACCACACAGGAGTCGATGAAACGTGTTGCGCTCGCGTTCCAAGGCCGAAGGAAAGGCCACCGTGGCGAACCGGCCCATTGACCTCGTCTGCCCAGCGGCGCGAGTACTAAAATGTGCGCTTCCGGCCGATTTCCCGGTTGCCTAATAGTCATCTCAGAGAACAACTTTAGCACTGCCGAATGTTACTTGCTACCAGGTTCTTGCCGTGTCTGAAGTGAGCAAGAAGAGATCTTCATACTTACCACTTCGTGTTGCCCTGCTATTCGCTTCCTGTTCCTGTTTCTTGAACTCGTCGAGTTCCTTACGAAGATCATCAGTAAGTGCTTGTTCCCCGGCTTCTTGAAGCAAGAATTTAGCTGATCCTAAGAACCCTGATCGAAGCCAATCAAACTGAACGATGTCCCGATTCGAGCCTTCGCATGCCTCAGGAAATCAAACTCCTCCGCTGTGTTGTAGAACGGAACGGTTAACGGAAATTGCCGAAGAAAAGACGCAAAGCTCTGGCTAGGGTTCGGGCTGGCGAGCTGCAAGGACAACTGCCGTGCCACGCTGGGGCTGACCTCTAGAGCAAGCGTCTGTACTCCATCGCCCACTACGACGCCCGTAAGCGCCTCTGCGAACTCCGGCACCTCTCTAATGCCGTGGTCTTCACCAAGGAAGGCATAGCAAGTGTGGGATGTGGCGTCTCGAATCTTGGCCGCCCCTGGGCCGAGGAGATGTCCGTCGCTGACTTCGATATCGTTGCGAGGACTTTGGATCGCGTTTTCAATGGAGGCAGCCTGTGCAGATCCTCGAACCGGTAGTTGCGCCAACACGAGCAGGAGAGGAAAAAACATGCCGACCTGACGCATAGTGCGCGAGTCTATCATCCTGCCTGCGACGGTAACAATGGTTTTGTTGGCGAAAAATCGCAATTTCACCAACAACCCCGGGTTTGGGCCATAGTTGGTGAAATTGCCTGTGGGTGTTGAAAAAGTCNNCTGATCATGATGGGGCAACACGACCGTTCCGAAGCGCTGTTCTATTACTTCCGCCTGGAAGATCAGGTTCCTGAAACCCACTTGTTGCGGCTGATCGACAAGCACATCAGCTTCGAGTTCGTCCGGCAGCAACTGAAAGGCAGTTACAGCGAGACCGGTCGCCCGTCGATTGATCCCGAACTTCTGTTGCGCATTCTGCTGATCGGCTATCTGTATGGCATCACCAGCGAGCGCAAGTTGGTGGAGGAGTTACGCATGCATCTGGCGTGGCGCTGGTTCACTGGATTGGGCTTCGATCAGGAGATTCCCCATCACTCGACATTCTCCAAGAACCGGCACGGGCGGTTTCAGGAGTCGAAGCTGTTCGAGCAGTTGTTCGAACAGATCGTGCGCCAGTGCGTGGAAGTGGGGCTGGTGCAGGGCAAGGATCTGTCGGTGGATGGCAGTTTCGTGGAAGCGAACGCGGCCAAGGAGAGTCGCATTCCACGGGAGCAGTTAGCGGAAGCGGCACAGGTGCATCACACGGTGCGGCAGTATCTGCGGGAAGTAGAAGAACAGAATCCGGTGGAGGAGCCGGTGCACGAGCAGGATCAGGTATCGACCACCGATCCCGATTCCACCTACGCCACCAAGGGCGGCACACCGGCGCGGCTGGGATACTACGACAACTATCTGNNGGCGACGGCGGCCCGGATGAGCCAGGAGACAGTGGCCGCGCAAGAGATGCTGACCCGTTTCGCCGCGTGGCAAGGCCGGGCGCCGGAATCGGTGGCAGCGGACACGACCTACGGGAACGGAGAGTTCTTGCAGTGGTTGGCGGATCGCGGCATCACTCCCTACATGCGAACCCGCGACAGTATCCACCGAAAGAGGAGTCCATTCTTTGGTCCCGAGCGTTTCACTTACGAACCGGAACAGGATCGCTATCTCTGTCCCGCTGGTCAGCCGCTGAACTACGGCGGCCAGAGTCATCGCAACCATTCCTGGACCTACATCGGGACACGGAAACGGTGTGGCCCATGCGCGCTCCGCCCGCAATGCACGAGTGCGGCTTTCCGATGCCTGGTCATCCACCAGCACGAACCGGCGCGGCAACGCGCACGGGAGCTAGTCGGCACACCTGAGTTTGCCCAGGCACAACGGCAGAGAAAGAAAGTGGAGGCGTTGTTTGCCGAACTGAAGAATCAGATTGGAGTACGCCGCTTGCGTCTCCGCCGATTGAAGTTCGTACGCGAACAATTCTTCCTGGCAGCAGCGGCGCAGAACATCAAGCGATTGGTGCGCTTCCTCAGTCCACCGACAACGCCACAGGCTCTCACCACCTAGAACAAATGAAGAGAACAAACTCAGTAGCACTTCCCCAGCCGCACGAGATCGGCCCAAGCACTTACTTTTTCAACAGCCACGCCTGTTAACGCCAATCAATTTGAAGATTCCTTATCTCGCAGGTAAGCTGCTTCGCTTGAAACTCCTCGTTTCGTTCGGTATATTCATCAGTTTTCTGTTTCTGACATTGGCACAGTTCAGCCAAATTCCTCGATATGACTGAATGTGCGCTCGTCCTGTTCGGATAATGCACTTGCCCTGAACTTGAGAGTTCGTGCAGTTTGGAATTTTGCTTTACCCGGAGGCATATCAGGCAGCAGGCCTATCACCCTCGGTTGGTCGGCACAAGGCGAATATCCCACCGTCAAAGCCATATCGGCCCCCTCGTCGGCGAGATGAGCGAGGTGAATCGCTCGTTCCGTATGCAACAGGGCGGAATCCGCGAGAAAGATGCTCCCTGCGTCAGTGAGTTCAATACCCCGCCGTCGGTCGCAGCTGAAGAGTCGAAATCCATGTTCCTCTTCAATTTCGCTGATCTGTTTGCTGAGAGCAGGGTGGGGTAGTGTGTAACCGGAATGCTGCCCGCGTGAAGTTCATTTCCTCGGCCAACACAACGACTGCGAGGAGGTGACGAACTTCAACTCTGGGGAACATGGCTCACGCTACCTTCCCTGTACCAGACAGTTTCATCGAGCTCTTTGCGCTGATTAAAGGTGATGCATTGGATCGCAAGCCGCGAGTTCACAATCTATTAACATGCTCGAAGGCAAGTCCAGATGCCTCGTCCAACAACCACCTACTGTTCCGCTGTGCGTCCAAACTCGCTTGGACGACGAGGGTCAAGATCCACCGCCTGCACCCTGCCGTCCGGCTCGCCGTTTGATTCACGAATCTAATTGTTAAAAGTGAATAACTTTTGTCCAAGAACTCCGGCGGCACATAGAACTTCGCGCCTCGGCGCATCGGACGAATACGTTTTCCTCCTTCGCTGTGTCTCTTTAGAGTGTTCCGCTTGGGACCATAATGCGGTCAGATATTTCGGGCAAGTCAGACAAAACAGGGTCGAAGGTCGCGAACCTCCGCAACTTCCCACAGGGTAACATTTTCGATGGCAAGAATATCGAGTGAACCTTGGATTTTCGGGCGTACGCGATGACAAAACACCTGAAACTTTGTTGAGATTCCATGCATTTGACGGAAACCAAAGCCTGAGTCGGTTAGGGTCTGACAAGACTGCGAGAAAATGAATAATGTGACATCTCGGCGCGTGGAGGTGCCACGCGTCTCCTTTATGTCATTGAAGCAAGATGAATTAGATACGCGCAACGGTTGCGGAAACCGCTGGCTCCCAGCGGTCTTTCACGAACTGGACAATCGAGCATATCCAGTTCTCTTCCGTAGCCGTACCTTAAGCGCGAATTTGGAACAAACCGCTTCCGCGCTAGTCGGCCCTCCGCAACACTCCCACGATCCCGATAATCGCCATATCGCAGGAACGCAGCCGTCGAGAAGCCCAGTACGCCTTTTACGGAGTCACCAAATCTGCACACGACTCTCAGGATTGAGATAGAGTTTCTCGCCCGCCATCACATGGAAAGCTGAATGCCAAGCATCTGAATTCCGCACTTCGATGTTCACGCGGCAACGTAAACGCCTCCCATGCCTGAAGTGTTGTCATTGGTGTCAGGTTGTACAAAGCTGCGATCCGAGGGATTGCGGTTTTTTCGACGACGATGAACTTTTCTTCGTCACCGAGTCCCGCGGCAGTTAGAAATTCGCTCCACGCAAAGTCCCCCACGCTGGTCTCAAGCTGTTGCAAAGGGTTGCAAAGTCATAGGATTGTACGTTTTCGCAGAATCCCGTTCTTGCTCACGATCCCAACTAGCCTCGGCAATGCTGGTCTCAAACTGCAGGATCTCTTCCGCGCGCTCGGGTGGCCTAGGCCAGCTGGCTAATGCAAGAAGCTTCGTGATGTAAGTCTTATAGCTATTACGTTGGGGTGCGTAACTCGCATCAAGATAGTAGCCGCGATCGGGTAGGCCCAGAACTGGCTGACTGATTTGAATGGCATAGTGCTCAGGGTCCATGATATCGGCCGAAATATCTAGGTGGAAGATACTGCCAAGGAAGCTAGCATTCTCTCCGCCCATCAGTGCGGCAAGAGCATTTCGCGAACTCGCTCCTTGAATCGACTTCAACTCCAGCACGAGCGGCGTGATGCCAAGATGCTCAATCGCCGACTCGTCCATGAAGGCCGCGTAGTAGTCTCCAGCCATACGCCCAACGGAACCAACTCTACCCTGCGGCGCCGCAGCTTCCAGCAGCGCGCGTACTTTCGCCTCTGCAGCATCCGTCAAAACTGAGCCTGTCGAATAGCGGGACCGATCGACCGATCTGGGGGAATTACCAGCTGATCCAGATAACGTCCGTCGGCATAGCGGAAGAAGTTATCTCCAGGTCGGACCGCAGTGTCCCGCCCACTCAAGTCAAGGCCCCCGGCTCCAAATGCCGATCGATCAGCAGAGCTCCTCCCTGCTTGACCGACCGCGGACTGGAACGTGGCAAAGCAGCAAAGCAACAATAGAAACAAAGAGGTTCTTGTCATTGATTTTCTTTCAATGCATTCTGAATCTTTGTGACGGTTGTGTCCCGGCTGCCTTTGTTTGGGATCGCCTCCGCCGCCTGCAATGCCTGCTGAAGTGCGCGACGAGATTCATCCGTTTGTCCTTTTTGCCTCAATGCGCGCGCCTTGATCTGTAGCAGCCATGCTCGTCCAACCGCACCTGGTTCGCGGGCCAAACCGCGATCACAGGCCGCGATCGTCTCGTCATAGTGTTTTGCTGCGAACTCCATCTGGGCGAGGCGGAGAGAGGGAATGTAATTGTTCGGCATCGCGCGCTCGGACTCGGTCAGAGCCGGCAATATGCGCGCCGGGTCGCCGAAGATCTGTACATTCTCCACGCGTGCAATATCTAACGCGGACCGTTCGTCGTCACTAGATGGTTTTATCGCGTCGAGCTCGGCCAGCCAGCGATCGCCCCACTTAGCGGCTCCCGCATTGTCATGGCGTGCGACCGATATGTACATAAGGGTCCGGTAGATCGAGTCACGATGGTCGCGGACCGTTATGGACAACGAGAGCGCTTCCTCTGCGAGCGGCTTCAGTTTCCCGAGTTCCGCCTCCGCCCAAGGCGCAGGATCGGTCGAGGCGACGCACCACATGCCCGAGACGACGGTCCGTACGAATATCACGTCTCGATTCATAGGGGCCGCTTCGGTTGCCGCGGTTTCGGCGCATTTCTGCCATTGTCTGCTGTCTTCCAGCGCCTGGACGAGTGACGCCTCGACGAGTTCGCGCTGCGGCCAAGTGGCGGGGGCCAGACGAAGCGCTTCCTCATAGGCCTTGGCTGCATCCGCCGGTTGCTGGGCGAGGAGAGCATCGCCTCGCGTTAGCGACGCGACGGCAGGCGTTTGGCTTTTTGCAAGTACGCCGCTTTTTCCCCGCTCGAGGAATTGTGTGAGTTCCGCCAAGGACATGGCGCCGGGTTGCATGGCGACAACATGTTCGTCCTGCGGATCGATCACAAAGAACGTAGGTGTAGACTCCGCGCCGTACTTAGTCATAAAAGCGCGATTTTCAGCCTCATCGTAACTGAGCTCAAGCCAGACAAACTGTCCGGCGTACCTGGCAAGGTCGGCGTGAGCCAACAGGTCTCGCATCAGGTGACACGTGGATCACCATGGAGCCCAAACTTCGACAAAAATCGGCAATTTCCGTTGCTTCGCTTCAGCCAGAGCTTTAGGGTAGTTGTCGTTGATAAACGGCAGGCCAGTCGTTGTCGCCCCAAATGTAGTGCTGACAAGGGTAAGAAATAGAATTGCTATTGACAGCTTGATCTTCATTCGATTCTCCCGAAATCCGAGAAAATTCAGCAATACTCTCGAGTGCCCGGCTCTGAGGAAGACGCACACGAGTCTTGACGATAGCGGAGAGACTGGACTTAGTAAAGATCCAGATCATGGTGTGTCAATGGTACCAGCGTGCTCTTCCTTCTTCAATACCGAGCAGGCTGCCGAAAAAAGCGTGCGACTTAGAACCTCTCTCAGTCTCGCGATTTTGTGACTCGCAGAACTCTTTCTCACAAGCTCTCTAAGACTGACAGCGAACTGCGTCTGCAAGGATTCACGATTATTCCTAATCTAATGCCGATGAGGGTCGTAGGTCGCTTTGACATGGCATTGGCACACTGGATCCATTGATTGATGTGAATCTGGATCTTTACTAGATCCAATATAGCCAGCTATGCTGGACAGGTCGAATGAAAGGAACGTTATGCCTGCGTTGCCGAAAACCAACTCTCCTGTGACCGAGGTTACGGCTGCTGACCCCAGGGATGCTCAGAGACACTTCGAACGATTGTTGTCGCTTGAAACGGACTGCTGGGACGTGCATGCCGCAATCACCGGAGAACATCCCGATTTCGTCATCCTCGATGTTCGGGGCCCAGCTCTCTATGCTACCGGTCATGTTCCCGGTGCGATCAATCTTCCGCACGGACGGATCAATGAGCGCAACTTGGCGCAGTTCCCCGCCGAAATGCTGTTTGTCGTGTACTGCGGTGGGCCACATTGTAACGGCGCCGATCGAGGTGCGGCGCGACTCGCTAACCTAGGGAGGAAGGTAAAAAAGATGATTGGAGGAATCGAGGGCTGGAAGGACGAGGGCTTTAGCCTAACGTCGGATGAAGGAAAAGAACATCAGGCGTGATTCGCAAGGCCGAAGAAGCCACGACACTCCGCCTAGCGCGTATTTACTCTGGCAGAAGTTTCGTTTGAACGCCGCATTTTGTTGGTTTCTACAAATGAAATCGATACTCAAGTTCGATCTGCATCAGAAGCGGTTTCGCGTGGTTGCGAACGAACGAGGGATGTCGAATGAGCTGACGACGTTCGAATACGGGGCGAAAGATGATTTGGTCCTCGGTTCTTATCACGGCGGACCGATTCTCATGGGTCAGATCATCGGAATGGCATGCAACGACGATACTTTGGACCTGCGTTTCCAGAGTGTGGCCCTGGGCGGCGAGTTGAAGTCTGGATGGTCGCGCGCAACCGTATCGATGAAGCTCGACAGTCAGCTCGTCATGTCGTTCGAGTGCTCGTGGCTACTCTCGGACCACGGGACGTGTTCCTATTCCACCCATGTGGAGGTGCAATGACATCGCGGCCGATGATCGCATTAGCGACCTGTCGTCGCCTTGCAGACCTCAACGCGGACGATAGGCTGCTGGCCGCGCAGCTTGAGCAAGCCGGCTTCGCAACCAAGCCCATCGTCTGGGATGATTCGGAACAGACGCTGGACAATGTTGTGGCCGTCATCGTTCGCAGCTGTTGGGATTACCAGTTCAGGCCCAAGCAATTCCTTAGCTGGGCTGAGGGGATTACATCGAGCGGAGTGCAACTATTCAATCCCGTAGCGACTCTGCGCTGGAACCATGATAAGCGGTATCTCCGCGAGTTGGCATCCCTTGCTGTGCCTGTGCCCGAGACTGCGTGGTTCGAGCCAGGTACATCCGCGGTTTTGGAACAGGTAATGGAGGATTATGGGTGGAAAAAGTCAGTCTTGAAACCGGCCGTTTCGGCAACCGCGTGGAACACGTTTCTCGTAACGCAAGCCAGCGCGGCTTCGCTCCGAACAAAATTCGACGAAATGCTTGCGTCAGGCGCTGTGATGATGCAGAGGTTTATAGAAAACATAACGACTTCCGGTGAATGGTCCTTCATCTTCTTTGGTGATCAGTTCAGCCACGCTATCTTAAAGCGTCCGCAGGGCGGTGACTTCCGCGTACAAACAGAATTTGGTGGAACTATCGAGCGGAATATCACCCCTCCTCCAGTTCTGATAGAAGAAGCCCGAACGATCCTCAACAATGTGAGCGTGCAATGGCTGTATGCACGTGTCGACGCCGTCGACGTAGCAGGGCACCTCTGTTTGATAGAGATTGAATTGATCGAGCCGGCACTTTTTTTACATAGCAGCCGGACAGCCGCTAAATTTGCCTGTGCAATCGCTTCGGCGGTTGTGCAATCCTGAAATTCAGAATATCAGCAGCTGCAGCGGCTGGGGATTAAGCTGCCCGATCTCGCGCCAACGCACGAATTTCTCCCTGTCAATATAATTGGCGATTTTGTGTTTGTTTCCGGCATGCTCCTTTCGATCACGGAGAATTCCTGTACCGGGGCAAGATCGGCCGCGAGTTTGATGTGGAGGCAGGAAAGTGTGCGGCGCAAAGTGCAGTGCTGGGCTGTTTGGCGTCACTTCAGCACGCCCTCTCGTCACTGGATAAGGTCCGCCAGATCGTGAAGCTGAATGGCTATGTGAACTGCACACCAGAATTCCATGACCTGCCACTGATCACCGATGCAGCCTCGACTCTCACTCGTCGGCATCTTCGGCGATTCAGGGCGGCACGCGCGGACGACGGTGGGCGTTTCCAGCCTGCCTGCCGACGTTGCAGTGGAGATCGAGCTCATCGCCAGAGTTGAAAGTCGTCAACCTCTTGGCTGAGGGTAAAAAGTGCAACGCGAGACGCCGAAGAAACTTGCAGGTCTAATTCGCTGGTTAAGCCGGAAACAGCTCACACGAAAGTGCCTGGGGATGGCTCCGGGACCTCCCTTCGGCTCCGACCATGCTGGGTGGGGGTGCTAGCGGTTGGCGGCGTGGTACTCGTCAACACTTTGGCTCGGGACCCCTGACGTGTCGAATCGAAACCTAACCATCAATTGCCGCAGAGTGTTCGTGTGCAGTTCACAGGAGAAATAGTCGAATCATGGTCACATGTTTTCTTCGTTACGAGATTGACACCAAAAAGATTGCGGAGTTTGAGCACTACGGACGGCTGTGGGTCCGTCTGGTCAATAAAAACGGTGGGAAGCACCACGGATGCCTATTGCCCTCTGAGGGCTCGAACGACGTGGCTTTGGCGTCCTTCACGTTCCCCAGCCTGGCTGCTTACGAGGAGTACCGGCTAGCGGCTTTGAGCGATCCCGAGTTCCAGGCAGCTTATGCTTATGCCAATGAGACGAATTGTATTCGCCTCCTCGAGCTGTCGATCTTTCGGCCCCTGTCTGAATAGCGGACTCCGCTGGTTGCAAAAGATCGGAGACCTGTCACCGATGGCCTGGAGAGACTCAGAACAGTGTGCCGGATGCCGGACCGCTCTGCGCCGGTACAGGCTCTGGGAGGAATCACATTGGCTAATGCACGCCAGTGTATAGCTGCCGGAGCCAGCGGCATAGCCGCTATTCGCATGTTCCAGGAAAATGATGTCGCGAAGGTAGTTCGGCACTTACGCGGGATCGAGCTTCTCTGAATCTATAATCGGTCACGGCAATATATAGACCACAGACTCAAATTGAAAGGAGCGAACATGCAGGAGACGCCACAACAGTACACTCATCGCCTTCTGGGCCATATCGAGGGTAAAGACCCTTTGAAAGTGCAACGCGGGACGCCAAAGAAACTTGCCGGTCTAATTCGCGGGTTGAGCCGAAAACAGCTCACACGAAAGCCGGCTCTGGGTAAATGGTCAATCAGCGAAATTCTGGCCCACCTGGCGGATACCGAGATCGTGGTTGGTTGGCGGCTGCGTCACATCTTGGGCAACAATGGCGCTCCTGTCCAGGCATACAACCAGAATGTCTGGGCTGAAACTTTCGACTACGCCCACCGCGATGCCAAAGAGTCCATGGAATTCTTTCAGGTACTGCGTGCCCGCAACTTGGCCATGCTCAAAGCGCTGCCTAAGGAGTTGTGGGAGAACTATGGCATGCATCAGGAGCGAGGCAAGGAATCAATTGCCCATCTTGTCAGGTTGTATGCCGGACACGACCTGAACCATCTGGGGCAGATGGAGAAGATCGTGGAAGGCGGTAGTTAGCAAAATAGGAAAATTCAGCATCAATTATTTCCAAACCATTCTTCTTTACGGCCGAACCTGTTGGCGAAAGCCGATGCACTGAATCCCTTGCCCAGGTCCCCCATTAACGCGACGATGGCAGCGGCAAGCACTGTTCGCTCCCCGCCCTGCAGCAAGCGCATTTACGAGCGCCTCCAGGGGAGGAATATCCTATTCGACTCGGAGTTTTACCATCAGCGCTTCTTCAAGAGCTGGAAGGTTACTGANNGCGCGCATATTGCCGGCTCTGATCGAGTCCGAGCGCGCGATGCCGAACAATTACATCGCCTCTCTACGCCTCGCGCAGATGGAGATCGCAGCAAACACTACGAAGAAACGATCGCGGCCTGTGATCGTGGTCTAGCTCGCGGACCAGGTGCGAATGGACAAGCATGGCTGCTACAGATCAAGGCACGCGCATTGATGCAGAAAGGACAAACGGATGAAGCTCACCGCGCACTCCAGCAGGCATTGCAGGCGGCGGAGGCGATCCAAAACAAAGGCGCCCGGGACATAATCATCCCAAGGATTGAGAATGCTTTGAAAGAAATTAGGCTATGTTTACCCACCGGATCGATGACGTGGTTCAGATGAAAATCATCCGCTCTTTATCCTTATCCTTAGCAGTCTTTCTCGCTCTGCAGCTTGTCTATGCGCAGGTACCAGGTGAGACGGTGCAGCCGCAGCCATCGGCTTTCGAGCAGAAGCTGCGTGAGGTCCTTTTGTACGAACCATTGCGACGTTTCGTCGACCCGGTAGTCCTCTGGACACGGCGGGGGGAATTCTGGTTCCAGTGGTTGGTTTCAATCTGGATCTTTACTGGACCCGGTGCATCCCTTTACGCTCAACACGAACGAAAGGGATGGCTATGCCACTGCATCGAGGATGCGTCGAGACGCGTATAAGGATGTCTTCGGGGCGCTGGCCCACCCTGCGCGGCGCCGCGTGCTGCTCGCGGTCTATTTCAATGGATGTGCGATGACCGCCGGAGAAATTGCAGCGCTGTTTGCGCATGCATGGCAGACCACGACCCGGCATCTTCAGGTTCTTGAGGCCGCCGGTCTCTCACGCACGAGAGGCAGGGTAGGATGCGTATTTATTGCATCGAGCGAAAGCGATTGGCGTTGGTGAGCGATTGGCTGGCGCACTTTCAATACCCGGTGAGACACCGTACAGGAGGGAAACAAGATGTCCGCAACAAAAAAACCAACAGCCGTCAAGGCGAACCCGCCAAAGCGCGAAGCGCCTGACGACGTGCCGCAGTTCTTCAGGCTCAACGTGGAGGTCGGCGATCTCGACGCGGCGACCTCGTTCTATACAAAGTTGCTTGGTGTACAAGGGCGGAAGCAGCCGGGACACCGATGCTACTTCGACTGTGGGCCGGTAACCCTGCAAGTGCTGGATGTTTCCTCGGAGAGCCAGCCGCATCCAGCGGCAAAGTCCTTGTACTTTACGGTCAAGAATCTAGAGGCAGTATTCGATCGCGCCCAAGCGCTGAGCTGTCTGTCGCGCGAGGAAGTTCACGATGCACCGGGAGGCGGCATCGTGGTGCGCCCCTGGGGCGAACGATCGTTCTATGCCGAGGATCCCTGGGGAAATCCTCTTTGTTTGGTAGAAGAGGGAACCGTTTACACCGGGTAGCGACTCCGGCACTGCACACAGGTCCGTTTAGGAGGAACAAATGATTTTTGGCGCTCACGTAATTCTCTACAGTAAGAACGCCGAGGCGGACCGCGCATTTTTCCGCGATGTCCTCGGTTTCAAATCCGTCGATGCGGGTCATGGCTGGCTGATCTTCGCCCTGCCCCCCGGAGAAGCCGCAGTACACCCATCCGATGGGAGTGGCACCCAGGAAGTCTATTTCATGTGCGACGACCTGAAGTCCGAAATGGCATCCCTCGCGAAGAAGAACGTTGAGTGCTCTGAGGTTCAGGAAGCACGATGGGGTTCCATTACGAAGATGCGGCTTCCCGGTGGAGGGAAAGTCGGCCTTTATCAGCCTAAGCATCCTACGGCCTTAGGCTTGAAATGAAGCGTCGTCAAAATGACGGACACTACCTACCCACCAATTGCCTCAGAACCTTGTCATGCAGAGTCCACCGCGGCATTGCCCAAATTGCGCCTTAAAAAACCGTGTGGCCAACACCCGGCATGTGATCGCAAATGTTCACTCAGGCACCGACAATCTTCACCGCGCTGGATGTCCCCAGCTTGGCATGGGCTATCGGTCACGAAGGCACTCACATGATCGTGGGACCCAGTGGGGCGAATTGGACAAATATGACCCTCCGCACTGAACACGCGGAACTCATACCAGGGGACGTTCAGCTCCGGCCGGAACAGCCCGAACACCTCCGAAACGATTCCCAACTCGAATGTGCCCATGCCGTCATACGCCATGGCGGCAAGCTTTCGCGGATCGCGGAGCGCCATGGCAGGATTTTAGCGCATATTGGCATTTATGCCTCTCGACCCCGGTCGCCCAGGCGAGCGAAAGTAATGCCATGACCGCCCTCGAACACTTCGAACAACTGCTCGAATTCGAAACCGACTGCTGGGATGTCCACGAGGACCTGAAATCCGGCATGCCCGATTACGTCATCCTGGATGTCCGCAGCCCGGAAGCTTATGCCGCCGGCCACGTCCCCGGAGCCATCAACCTGCCCCACGGCCGAATCGTCGAGCGCAACCTCGCCGCATTCCCTGCCGGCGTCGCCTTCGTGGTCTACTGCACCGGCCCCCACTGCAACGGAGCGGATAGAGCGGCAGTGCGCCTCGCGCGCCTCAATCGAAAAGTGAAGAAGATGCTGGGGGGCATAGCGGGGTGGAAGTGGGATGGGTTCGAGTTTAAGAAGTCAGAAGTCAGGAAACTGGCAACTTGGAGGGCAGCAAGATTGCAATTCGGGCTTGAGCCTGGATACGTTCAAGTGCCGGTCTAAAGACCAGACAACCATGATGGGGACAGAAACAAGTCAAGCCGAGGACTCCCGGTACGTTCGCCTGCTGAAGCAATTCGGAGAAGCATGGAATGCTGGGGACATTGACGAGCTCATGAGCATGATGACGGACGATTGTGTTTACTGTGCTTCGGTCGGACCCGAGCCAGGAACGACGTATGTGGGCTGGGAAGCAGTTCGAGAGGGGTTTTTAGCGATGTTGGCTTTTGATTCAGGTGGTGTGTCTCGTGCTGGCCGGGTGTTCATTGCAGGCAGCGTTGGTGTCAGCGAGTGGTCTTATGTATTTCGAGCCGGACCCGACACCGATTTTGAGGTCCGCGGGTGCGACATCTTTGAATTCCGTAGCGACCGGATTTCCCGTAAGGACGCGTTCAGGAAGTCATTTTCCGGACCCGAGGAGGATGCCGATGGCCGAGAAAGTTGAATTCATGCGTTTGGTAACCATTGCCGCACATGTGGAACACGCCAGAAGGTCTGCCGGCGGCACCTGACGAAGAGATCCAACCGTCAAAAGCCACCAGTTGGTGAAATGAACACAGATGAGACTTCAGACGCAAGCTGTGCATGTCTGCCACGAGGTGGATACGGCCTCCGGCGCCATTGCTAAGCCGATTAACCTGTCCGTCACGTTTGAACGTGACACCGATGGCAGCTATCCACGCGGGTACTTCTATTCCGGCAAAGGCAATCCGAATCGCAACGGATTGGAAGCTGCGTTTGCGGCGCTTGAGGCCGGAAGAGTAGCGGTCGCATTCGCCTCTGGGTGTTCGGCCATCACGGCAGTCCTGCGGCCGCTAAAGCCCGGGGACCACGTCATCATTCCTGACGATGTCTTCCAAGGCACAGTCCGTATCCTGCGCGAGGTCTTGTCAGAGTGGCAGATCACATACAGTGCCATAGATCTTAGCCGCATGGCGTCAGTGGGGCCCGCCTTCCGACCGAATACGAAACTGGTGTGGATGGAGACGCTGTCGAATCCATTGCTGAAAGTCACGCAGCTGAAGGAAGTCTCCGATATTGCGCATAGCCACGGTGCGCTCAGCGTTGTGGACAACAGTTTCGTCACACCTATATTTCAGCGAGCAAATCTTGAGGCACGGCGCCTTGAGTTCCGTGATGTCGAGATCGTTGACGACGAGCCTTCGGGGGAGACGATTCTCGAGATTGAAGTGCGCGGAAAACGGGGATTCGGATATTGCAAGAGTATGCCGGGTGCAGTGAGTCCATTGGAGCGACTTAGAAGCAGACTCCGTCCGAGGCGGGTTGAGAGAGCGCGTGCCCCCAGCGAAGTGTCCGACAATTCTGATGTCCTCGGGAAGGAATGGCGCACGCCCGAACCGACGGACCTCATTTTTCCCAAATGGCAGAGCGAGCTCTTCAAGACCATCACTTGAGGAGGAGAATCTTCGGTCCGACAGAGACGGCCGACCGCGTACTGCGTACAGCCTACGGCACACATATATCAGCATGCGGTTGATGGAGGGAGCCAACATCTATCAAATCGCTAAGAACTGTCGCACGAGTGTCGGAATGATCGAGAAGTATTACGGGGTGCATATCAAGAACTCGCTTAACGCCGCTGCCATCAATGTGGTCCGCTCGGGTAAAGACGAGATGGCGGAAGAAGAGATATGAGCGCAACAACACATTGCTGGCTCTTCTTCCGAAATCGTGCTTGCCTTCCCCGATAGCGGTATCGACACCCACTCTATTAGGTTATTTTGAGGCATGAGGCGCCATAGCCTCGTATATTAGGTTTATGTTGCCCCTATTCTCACTAGGCGAACAGATCGCCATCAAGCGCAAGGAACTCGGCCTGACGAAGCCCACGCTTGCAAAAAAAGCTAGGGTCGGACTCTCCACGCTCGACGCCCTGGAAAACGGACGGATGGGCGAACTGGGATATTCCAAGATCACCAATATTCTAGCGGCGCTGGGGATGGAGCTGAAGCTGCAGCAAGCAAGAGCGAGCCGGCCGACGCTTGAAGAGCTCATGGAAGAGGCACGGGCTGATGACGGTCTGGACCGACGCCGCTGACCAATTATAGTCCGCACGGAATGGCGGTTGTCCTGCCGGCACGTTTCCTTTCAGGGAGCCCATGTCCACATTTTCTTGTCGTCCATTAGTAATGGACATGGCATAATAATGGACGCTATGCGAGTTGAATCTCCATTGACCCCTTTTCTAGAGCAGCTCCGGACCCTGCACTTCATCAGCGATCTGGATTTCTCTCCGAAGAACCTTGGCCGCGATCAAGGAATCGACGGCACCCTCAAGGTGCGCACTCCCAAAGGAACTTACTCCTTCCTCGTGGAACAGAAGCGGTCGTATCTGGACCGAGGGATACTCAATGCCCTCGTCGCTCATGCCAAACTCTATGCAAGAGTACATCGCAAGCCCCTCTTGCTGTTGGCACGCTACATCCCCCGGCCTTCTGCCGAGCGATTGATCGAATCACGAATAAACTTTGTGGACCAAGCTGGCAACATGCACCTCGTGCTCGGTCAAAACTATGAGCGTACGATCATCGGAAACAAAGAGAATGCCGTTTCAAAAGAAGGCAAGAGGGTCAGCCCCGCAATCGCTCAGTTGTTGTTCACCTTTGCCACGAAGGAACTAGCGGGAAGCTGGTCCGTGCGTCAACTGGCTGAAGCGTCCGGATTGAGCAAAAGCAATGTTGCGAAGGTTCGACAGCAGTTGGTCGAGCGCGGAGTACTGCGAGAATCGGGGCACTGCTTTGATATCAGCGACAAATCGCGATTACAGGACGAGCTGTTGAGAGGATATGAGTTCGCTCTGCGTCCGAAACTTCTAATCGGGCGTTTCCGGTCCTCCGACAGAGACCTAGACGACATGCTCGCTAGCGTCCGAAAGCCTTTTGCAGACCTATCAATTCGGTGGTCGGTAACTGGCGGGCCGGCTGCTCAGGCTCTCCAGAAGTTTTATCGAGGGTTGGAACTGCCAATCTTCGTCGACTCGTTCCCTGACCAACTTCGTCGTCAGTTGCGGATCATTCCTGACAAGGCAGGGCCACTCATTTTTCTGCGTTCCTTCGGTACCATCCCGTTTTGGCGAGAAATCGAGCCGTTCCCTCTCGCGCATCCGTGGTTGATCTATGCCGAGCTGATGTATTCTTTCGATCCGAGAGCGCACGAAGCGGCGGAAGAACTCAAACGCGAGTTCCTCTCCTGAGCAATGCCCGAACTTACCGACAACCAAATCGCTGACCTCCGAGTCCTGCAACACCGTTGTGCGGCCCTTGGAGCGGAGCTTGTAATCATCGGGGCCATTGCGTACCAGATACATTTTCCAGCGGAGTCCCGGCATACCGGAGACATCGATTTCGCCGTCGCCTTGGACCTTGACGAATTCGCAGAGCTGGAACGTCGACTTCTTGCAGACGGCTGGGTCCGTTTCGCAAACCGTGAGCACCGATGGCGGAGCGCCCAGGCAACGATCCTGGACCTGATCCCAGCTGGACCCAAGCTTCGGGAAGCCAAGCGGATCACATGGCCCATTAGTCAGTTCACGATGAGTCTGGTGGGATTCGACCACGTATTCGCGACCGCTCAGCCGGTTCAACTTGCTCCAGATCTCACGCTGAAAGTGATCTCATCGACGGCGCTGATGCTGCTGAAAATCGTCGCGTTCATGGACGATCCGCAGCGGCGAGTCAAGGACCTGGATGACATACGAGGTCTCCTTGTGCAATATGAAGCTGACAGCAAGCGGATCTTTTCGGACGTAGTGATAGATGCCGCGCTCCAGGACTATGGACTGGCTCCCGCCTTTCTGATGGGTCTCGACCTGCGTGCGCTTTGCGCGGACGACGAAGTACAGATTGTCCACGCGTTTCTCGAAGCGATGAATGAAGCCAATCCAGCGTGGATGACGTTCGTCCGTGCCAGAGGCGTCGGCGACCATGTCGAGGAAGACGCTCGCGCCCAGATCGACACCTTCAGACAAGGTTTTGATCGGAATGTGTGAAAGGCAGCAAAACAATGCTCCGGTATGGACGTAAATAGGCGACAGGGGACTAACGAGGGACCGGGGACTAGTTGGGGACTAGGGACTAAACGAGGGACTGAGGTGCGTTTCTTGCGCGTACTTACAGGTGCTTAGGTGTCATCCGTGCGCGTGTAAGTTTTTTCGTATCAGTTTCCCGTTAGGCTCATAATTCGAAGAGCGAACCGATTCTTCATGGCTAAGCGGCGTAGGTTGAAAGAGGTCGTCATCGGTCTGTTCCATGCTGGAACGGACAATCGGAATGCTCTTTCAGATGGATAACCGTTGAGAACGCTCATGGAAAGATTACGCTGGGAGAGAACCCTGATAGGATCAGTCCCAACAAAACGGACTGGAGGTCCTCTCAAACGTGATTAGCCGCCGCAGTTTCCTCGTCGCCAGCGGACTTACCGCGCTCGCTTCGAGCCGAGTGTTTGGCGCCAACGACACTTTGCGTATCGGAGTCATCGGGGCCGGCCACCGCATGAGGGGTCTCCTCGACTCGGCCGACAAGGTCGCCGCTTACCAGATTGTGGCCGTCAGCGACGTGTACGGACCCAACCGCGACGCGGTCGTGCAACGCTCCGACGGTCTCGCCACGACTCACCTGGATTACCGTGAAGTCTTAACCAAAGACGTGGATGCCGTAATCATTGCGGCACCGGACCATTGGCACGTCCGCATGGCGGTCGACGCCCTGGCTGCCGGCAAAGACGTCTATCTGGAAAAGCCGGTCACCCACACCATCGAGGAAG
>PLKR01000548.1 GCA_003140655.1 Acidobacteriaceae bacterium
CGCACTCACATCCCTCATCCCCGGATCGAGCCACAGGTCGTAGCCATCCGGATCAAGAATGGCTGGCATTCGGTCGTGGACGGGTGAGGTCAGGAAAGTTCGAACATCTGCGGTACCTTCGCACCGTCGTAGCTTTCGTCTATGTATCCTACAAGCACAATCGCAGCTTCATCTGACCGTCTCTCGGCCACAATTCTCAACTTCACCTTCTACGCGAAAAGTCCCGTAACGCCCACACATGGGGAGATTATGGCAGATCAGTCAGCCCTGTGGGAGACTAGTATGGCAAAGCGGTCACAACAAACGAAGGTCGTGAGTAGCAGCCAGCCCTAACAGAAATAGAACCGACAGCCCATCAGAATTCACGGGCGTGATGGGCCTTGGAATCAGTCGCTCATTCAGATTTGGCCTACCCTCTTGAGCGTCCAGTGGCCCCCTGCGCTTTGCTTTCTTGCAGATCGAGGAATTCCTTCGGTTGGCGACCTGTGTTACCGATGGCGACCCATTTCCTAGGCGGCCTTCTTCTGCCCCGCCTTGGCTTTTGCCCAGCGAGCGCGTTGTGCCGCCGCGATCTTCCTACGGGCTGATGCCGACATTGTGCGCTTAGGCTTCTGCGCTTGCTTCGTCTTTGCCCATCGCGCACGTTGAGCGGCCGCGATTCTCTTCCGTCCCGCTGCTGAGATCGTTCGTTTCTTGCGCGTCGGTTTGGCTCCGTCCAAGTAGACCTTCCCGAAGGCGGTCAAGGCGGCTGTTACGCTGTGAAGTTCGTTCGTGAGTCGTGTGTGTTCCCTATGCAACAGCGTAACCACTTTACTAGACACGTTCCCCATTGGATGATTTCCCCCTCGGCTGATGATCATAGCAGACTCCGAGCGTCACATTCCTCGCCGAATCCCGCCATACTGCCATTGGATAGACTAAAGATGTCAGTCGCTGGTCGTTAGTCCATTGGCCATTAGGTGTTCGCAGTCTTGCTCTGGATGACGGACAATTGACCTGCTGGAGTTTGTGGCTGGCGAGATGTGGTGAGGCAACATTCTCGGGCTTCGTGATCGCGGGTGACTCATTTTGCAACCGGACCCCAAATCACCTACGCTTTTCTCCATTCCAACCGCAAGGGCCGCAAAGAGGAGCCATTCCTATGAAGGCCGTGAAGGTTTGCGTTGTGCTGGCAGCAATGATCCTTGTGAGCCACGCCCAGATCAAGATGCGCGATTCCGACAAAGCTCGCGTGATTTCCTTGGAAAACGCCTGGAACGAAGCGGAGAAGAACAAGGATGCGAAAGCCGTTGGCGGCCTGCTGGCGCCTTTTTTTGCTTACACCGAGTCCGACGGGACTTTCCTGAACAAGCAGGAGTTTCTCGCCAGCATCGCGGCTGCCAGCTACGATCCCGACCAGATCGTGAACGACTCGATGATAGTGAACACCTACGATCATTCCGTCGTGGTCACCGGAACCTATCACGAGCAAGGCGCGGAAAAGGGCAAGCGCTACGTTCGTCACGGGCGCTTCACCGACACATGGATCCAAGAAGACAGCTCCTGGCTTTGCGCGGCAAGTCAGGAAACGCTGATCAGCCGTTAGCGCGGTGTGCGGACAGCGGGGGCGCCCGGGGAGTGCAATTCTCCACCCGCATCGCGGTACTCAGCCTGTTCGGCATGATGAATTGGATCTATACCTGGCACAACTCGCGGGTTGATACCGACGCGGATCAACTCGCGGGTGAAATGAGCGACATCTTTCTGCGCGGCGTGATGACGGGCGCTAAGGGCCGCAGATAGGCACTGCAACAGCCGAGCATCGCAGGGCTTCAACATTTCGGACGCCTCAGTCGCATCCTTCATCCCCTCGGATGTTCTCTTGATTGAGTCAAGCGGAACTTTGAAGTTCAGAGCGCACTGTGTGCGTACAGCGACGGCGCGTAGACTGCCCAGCCACTTGGTGACGCAAAGATTGCAAGTTTGCCCGCTCTATCGCCAGGCGACTACTTTACGGGTTCGCTTCGAAGTAGGAAAGAGCTTTGGTGCCGTTTACACTGCCCCAGCCGGTGGTGTAATCCCAGTCCTTGGTGGCGTCGTAGCCGGGACCGATGCCAGGGCCGTTACTGCCGGTGGCCACATCGTGCATGTTGGTCTGGTAGGAAGATGACGCGCCCAACTTGTAGAAGAGAGAAGCGACATTGCCGGTAGACTTTCCTTTAAGCGCTTCAAGCACCAAGGCCCAATAGCCAGCCATGTTTGGGGGTCCATAGCTGGTGCCGTATCCGCTGTACCATGTGCCCTCATAATACGTATACTGGCCGGTGTTTTCGGTAGCATCGAATGCGATATCTGGAACGTCACGCTTCGTGTTGCTCGGGACACCCGGCCCTACCTGCCACTTTGGTTTTGCAAAGTAAGTCGATGCCCCACCGCCAGAATCAGTCCATGCCGTTTCGCTCTTATATTTGTATTGCGCCACCTGAAGCTGGTGATGCAAACGATGGGGCATGTAGACGTCAAGACCGCGATGAAATACCAACACCCCGAGCTCGACATTGTCGCTCGGCGCTGAACGACACGCAGCCAGGGGGACCGTCGGCAGGCACATAGCCGAATCCGGCTAGGGCACACTTTACGGCACACCTGGAAAAATTCAGTTTGAACACAACTGGTAAGTGATTGAAAAAATGGTGAGCGCGGGAGGAATCGAACCTCCAACCTACTGATTAAGAGTAGGCGAGTCTGATAGGGTCTTCCACGTCTTAGCCTCTTTAAGAGTCAATAACTTACAGGCAATCAAGCCCGCACGGAAGCAAACTGGTCTGGTATTGAAAAGAAGCGAGTTAGCGCACATGGGCTCAAAGCGTACGACACACTTATGGCACACCTGCACAAACCCATGATCGCCGTCAGCGCTCTCCGCCCTCGACCCACCAGAAGAGGCAATGTTCGTCCTTTAGATAATGTTAGGGCCGTGCAGATTTGTTGGCAAGGCGACGCTACACCAACTATGCGACAAATTTTGGTTGCACGACTATGCACGAGAGGTCGGAAACAACAACATTAAACCCGCACCACACAGGGCTTGATTTCACAATGTACGCCGAGCCCTTGCACCCCTGGCGTCGGTCACATAATCAGCGTCTTTGTGCACGGTGAGAAAAATGATCTTGGCGGGATGCGCAGGCCAGCCTTCACCAGCTCTTGTGACAATTGAACGCGAAAGGGCATACTAATCGTACACTTGAGGTCCCGGCGGTCGATCTCTTGGCATTTGGCTGATATAACTTGGGCAGCGAGTTCGAAATTCCACACGGAGGTCTTCGAGGATGATCCGGCCCACTTGCAATCTGCTCGTATTTGGCGCGGCGCTGGTTTCCATACTCACCCTCGCCGGAGCCCAGGAGAATCAAATCAAGAAAACCCAGGTCAAGCCTACCAGTTCTGTTTCCGGCGCGCAGATGTTCAAGGAGTATTGCGCCGTCTGCCACGGACCCAGCGGTAAGGGTGATGGCCCTGTGGCGACTGCGCTCAAGGTGCCGCCGCCCGACCTGACCACATTGGCCCAGCGTCACGACGGGAAATTTCCGGATGATTATGTCTCAAACGTCTTGAAAAATGGCGTGCAGAATCCCGCTCACGGCTCCGGGGAGATGCCCGTCTGGGGCCCGATCTTTGACACTATGAACCGCTGGAAGGCTCTCTGCCCCGGCATGGATGAAACTCCAGTCACCCTGCGGATTACTAATCTCACGAATTACCTCAAATCAATCCAGAAGAAATAGTCTCGCACCGCCCCGTCCGGGGCCGCACCTTAGTCTCCGCGCGGTCAAAATGCCCTGCGATGACGCTCAGAGCGGACTTCCGCAGAACCTCGCAGACATGTCTCGACGTGAAGCGCGCTCCTACGAGTCCCGGAGGGAGCCGCCTGCGACCCGCGAGTTTCTCGAAGTGGCTTGGCACCAGCCCCTCAATCCCGCTCAACTCCCAGTCGAAAGGGCGGCGAGCCTCACAGATCTCTTGCAGACCCTGCACCTGCGGTTGCGAAATGCTGACCTACCTCCGAGCGCTGG
>PLKR01000617.1:0-1440 GCA_003140655.1 Acidobacteriaceae bacterium
CAAGTGCAGCTGTCCACTGCGCACCAGCGAGCGCCCGATTTCAACCACCGACGCCAATTCGCTCCCCGGAAAGATGTACGTTTGAATCCAGTCCACGCGCTTGCGATATTCGGCGATTTCCTGCTCTCGCAGCGTTATGGTCTGCAGAAACATTGAACCTTCTGGCGTCAGCAGCCGACCGCACATGCCGAAAAATTCGTCATAGTGATCGAAGCCTACGGCTTCAAACATTTCGATGCTGACGATCTTGTCGTACTGCCCTTGCAGGCGGCGGTAATCCTCCAACACGATGCGCACCGATCCGCTTCCCAGGTCGACGCGCTCGACGCGCTGGGTTGCATACTCGTATTGCGCGGGACTTATCGTCACCCCGGTTACCTGCGCGCCACAATTCCGCGCTGCATGAATCGCGAATGAGCCCCAGCCGCATCCGATTTCCAGCACGCGATCGCCTGGCCGGATCTGTAGTTTGCGGCAAACAAGGTCGAATTTCTCCGATTGAGCGGTTTCCAGGGAATCCTGCTTGTGACGAAAATATGCGCACGAATACACCATCTCCGAATCCAGGAACAGCCGGTAAAACTCATTGCCCAGATCGTAGTGCGCGCGAATGTTCTTGCGGCTGCCTTTGATCGTATTTCCACGAAGCCGGTGATGCATCCGTGAAGCCATCGCCCGAATACCAGAGAAAACTTTGTGCTCTGCGTCCAGCAAGCGCAGGTTGCGAACCGCTACGCGCACCAGTGCCACGAGGTCGGGCGTCGTCCAGTCGCCGTCCATATATGATTCGCCCATGCCGATATCCGCACCCGTCAGAGCCCGTATGAAAAATCGTTCGTCGTGGATGACCGACATCGCGCGAAGTTCCGCGTCGGCGTCACCAAAGGTGTATGTTTCCTCCGGACAGACAATCTCCAGAAAGCCGCCGCTTAAATTTTGCAGCGAACGGAAGAACAGCTTTTTTGCGCGAGCTTGCAACCAGCGATTCATCGTGCCAAATCTTCTTTCTGCGCCGCCGCAACTCTTGGTCCGCCTTGAGCGACGGCAACGCCGTGTTTCTCATTCTNNCGCGCCGATCCCCCGCAATGTCATCAACCGATAGGCCGCCAGCACACCATGCAACTCGCGCCGCTCCCCAGGCGCCGCTCCGACTCTAGCGTCGCGTCGAAAGTTGACTTGCCCCGCTCCCAGCGTGTTCATGTGAGCCACCAGCCGCTCGCCTGGCGCACTGAAAAATCCAATCGTAGTGCAGGTCCATGTAAACGGCGAAACGTGCATCACCCTGGGGTGTCCCGTAGCGCTTTGCCGCGACATCCTCCTCTGATTGGATGCATCGAGCCAGTACTTGTGCCACGAAGACTTCGCGCCCTTCATTCCCGGCGCGAAAATCATGTGGTTCGTGCTGATCATGGCTGGCGGCAACGTCGCCATGTTGCTGTA
>PLKR01000617.1:1501-2937 GCA_003140655.1 Acidobacteriaceae bacterium
TGGCCGCGATAACATTGCGGTTGAACTTGCCGGCGATTCAACTGTGAACTTTTTCGTGTACCCGCTGCAGATCGCACTGCTGATTCCCTTCTTCCGCCTGGGTGAAAAACTTTTCCGCGCGCCGCATCTGCCTCTCTCCGTGCCGCAGATTTATGCGATGATTCACTCCAATATGGGTAACGCCATTCGCTCGCTGTGGGCCACCACCTGGCACGCGATCGTGGTGTGGTGTCTCGTGGCCCCGCTGTTCACGGCGGCGATTTNNTGCTCCCGGAAGCCGTACATCTGCCACTGACCGGCGCAGCCATCATCGCCGGAATGATGTTGGCGCTGTGGATCATCCATCTACTGATTCGCAACGCCGCGATTGTTGACGTGGGCTGGGCCGCCGGACTCGGGATCCTCTCGCTCTATTACGCCGTGGCTGCACCAGGATATCCGGCGCGCAAATGGGTCATCGCGTCCATGGCCGGCTTCTGGGGGCTGCGGCTCGCGGCTTACCTTTTCTTTGCCCGCATCATCGGTCATCCGGAAGAAGGGCGCTACGTTCAGCTTCGAAAAGAGTGGAAGAATAATCTGGCGCTGCGATTCCTGTTTTTCTTTGAGTTTCAGGCGCTATTGGTAGTCGTTCTCTCGCTTCCCTTTCTGCTGGCCTGCCTCGACACGCGTGCGCCGCTCGGATTCCTCGAGAAATTTGCCGCCGGAATCTGGCTCGTGAGCGTGGTCCTGGAAGCTATCGCCGATCAACAACTGAACGCCTTCAAGAAAAATCCCGAAAACCAAGGCAAGGCCTGCCGCGTGGGGCTTTGGAAATATTCGCGCCATCCAAATTATTTTTTTGATTGGCTGATCTGGGTAGCCTACGCCGTCTTCGCGCTTGGCTCGCCGTGGGGCTGGCTGGGATTGATTTCGCCAACTTTGATTCTTTATTTCCTATTGGGGGCGACGGGAATCCCCGCGACAGAAGCGCAAGCCTTGCGCAGCCGCGGCAACGAGTATCGCGACTATCAGCGCACCACGAACTCATTTGTTCCGTGGTTCCCAAAGAAAGAGCAGGCCTGACGGATTTGCTGACCGCGACGAAAGTTGAGCCCGCAACGAGCCTGAACCGCGACGCTTCACACGCCTCTTGGGAAATGACCCAAACACGCGTAGGGGCAGTAGCACCACTGTGCCCGTCTCCCGGTAACACCTACCAAATTCGCCTGGAGAGATCGCGCAATGACCAGCGCTACAAGATATCCAGAATTTCCTCATACCGTTTAAACGGCGGAATAAGGTACGCGCCGGCTAGTTCGGTGCGCGACCACGCAAGCATTTCGCGGGCAACCTGGAATCCGCGCTCGCGAGCTCCGGCGCCCGCGGCTTCCATCGATTTCAGCACCGGCTCGGGAATGACGATGCCCGGGACTTCGTTATTCAGACGCAGGGCCTGC
>PLKR01000019.1 GCA_003140655.1 Acidobacteriaceae bacterium
AGCATCCGCTGGCGTACAGCCTCTGACAGATTGAAAGGGCAACTCACTCACTCCCACCCTTCACCCTTCGCAAGGCATCGTTCAAACTAGGACACGGCAAGCAGGCGCTGTTGACCTTTTTCCGTTTGTCCCAAGGTTTGGCCTCCCCCATGAAAACCCCGCTTGCCTCCCTCCTCCTCGCGTTGCTGGTTCCCGGCACGCTCCTTTCGTCCCCGGAAAAGAGCGATGACCCAGCGAACCTTCCGCGGAAGCGGGTGCTGTTTTTCACGAAATCCTCGGGCTACGAACACTCGGTGATCAAGGATCCCTCGAAGCCGTTCACGCCGGCGCCCGGAAGCGCCGTGCCCGGCCTGGCCTTCCAGATCCTCAAGACGATGGGCGCCAAGAACAACATCGAGTTCGTGTTCTCGAAGGACGGGAGCCTCTTCAAGCCCGCGTACCTCGCGCAGTTTGACGCGTTCTTCTTCTACACGACGGGCGACCTGACGGAGGCGGGCACCGACGGGAATCCGCCCATGACTCCCGAGGGCAAGGCGGCGTTTCTCCAGGCCATTTTCGACGGGAAGGGCTTCATAGGGACCCACAGCGCGACGGACACCTTCCATTCGCACGGCGGCAAGGAGATGGCGGGGGACCGCTTCAGGGAGGACGGGGACAACGCCGACGCCTACATCAAGATGATCGGCGGGGAATTCATCAAGCACGGCAAGCAGCAGCAATCGCACCTGATCGTGATCGACCCCAAATTCCCCGGGATCATCGACGTGCCGACCGACAATCGCGAGATGGAGGAGTGGTACTCCATGAAGGACTTCGCGAGCAACCTGCACGTCCTGCTGGTGCAGGACACCTCGGGGATGACGGGCATCGAATATGAGAGGCCCAACTATCCGTCGACATGGGCGCGCATGTACGGCCAGGGCCGCGTCTTTTACACGAACCTAGGCCACCGCGACGACGTGTGGACGAGCCCGATGTTCCAGTCGGTCCTGGCGGGCGGTATCGAGTGGGCCGTGGGGCGCGCCGACGCCGATGTAACCCCCAACATCGACCAGGCCGCCCCGCAGGCGAACGTGCTGCCGGCGTGGCCGGCACCGACCCCCGACGCCCAGAAGAAATAGCGGCAGCGGCCGCGAGCCAACTCGCGGCCCGGGCTTCCTCATGGGTCAGATCACGAACGGCACGAGCGCCTTTGTGCGCCTCATGTACCCGGGGTAGGACTGCGGAAACTGGCTGACCATGAGGGACTCCTCGATGCGCAGCTTCGCCCANNGCTTCACCTGGCCGCTGCCGATGCCGGTGCCGACGATTGCCAGGAGGACGCCCGTATAGATGGGATGGCGCACAAGGCGATACGGCCCGCGTTCGACGAGCTCGTGGCCCTCCTTGATCGTTGGATTGCCGCTCCAGTTCCTTCCCAGCGTGTGCCGCGCCCAGATGGCAAACGCCACGCCCGCTGAGCAGACGGCGATGCCCGCGGCGCGGCAGGCGTCCGTCGGCTGGTACACGTGGCGGTGGAAAAAGGCCGGATAGGCCTCGAAAAGCACGAACAGGCCGACGATGGCGATGGCGGAAAGCGCCCTCCAAACCGGGTTGAACCGATACACGGTCGGCTTGTTTCCCCAGGCGGAGAGGATCCAATAGGCGACCAGGATCAGCCAGAGAACGGCGGTGACATCGCGATAGGACATCCTTGTTTGGACAAATTAACACCGGGATGCGTTCCGGCAATACCGTCGCATTTCATCGGAGCCCAGCCTTAAGGGAAGACCGTCGGCCAGCCCGATCCGGAGCAGCGGAAGTCCGACGTGCGGGGTGTCGTTCGCGAATGACCATGCACGCCCAGCGCCTGGACCGTTGGCGGCGCCGGAAACACCATCAAGGGCACGCCGTCATGAGGCTCGGAGTTTTCCTGGTGCTCTCCGATGGGTCGCAGCAGCGCCCAGCAATCCTCGAACTATTCGCGCACAAGCGGGCAACTCAACGCCACGCAGATGTGCGGGGTACCGCGTCTGATGCTTGTGGCACCGAACGGCGCTCAAGCGATGCGCCGCGCCGGGCGCGATACGACCCCGGCGCAGATGGGGATCGAATTAAAGAGCGGAAAGGCAGCCGCGTCACAAAAATGAAGGGTGGCGCAAAGGGACCAAGACAAATGGCACCTTCATTGTTTGAGGCACAATACAAGGTCTTGATGGCCGGCAATGCCCGAGGCGGTGTGTTCGATTATTTTGAAATACTTCGACCACACTTTCTCTACGTATGCTCGTGTGTGCCACGCTGCCTGATAGTATGTGGGAAGTCCGTCGGTGCCACCATAGGGGAAATAATAAAATCCTTTCCCATCGAGCATACGGATGTTTTCTGGGGTAAGATGCTTCCGAATTAGAATGTCGCTTGCTATCGAGATGACCAAGAGTCCGCCGGGTCTTGTAATGCGATTCAACTCCCCAAGCCATTCTAGCTGCAGGTCTTCCGGCAAATGTGTAAATACCGATATTCCATACACGAAATCAAAATAGCCACGATCAAACGGAAGCGGCGGAAGGTCGCGATTAACGGTGAAAATGAAGCGCCCACTTTGAACCTCGCCGCGGTAATTGCCTCTGCACCAGTCTATCGCTTCCTCATCTATGTCCGAGGCATGGAATATCGCGTGCGGTGCGATTTCTTTCATGTAACTGAGGACGCGTCCACACCCGCAGCCAAAATCCAATATCCGCAAGGGAGCCTTCAGCTCAAGGTGGGCATTGACCGCCGAATAGATATCCAGGGCGACCGTCTTGCCCACGTTTTCGAAGCCTGACGCGTCCGGGGTTCCATGCACACGCGAAATCAGCTTCGCAGGCGGCGGCGTGGCGGGCGTTTCCATTACGGTTCTTACAATTCTTCGGACGAAGTTTGGGACGCCAGTTCTATGTTCCCGAAAGCCCCATTCCACAAAATGGCTCCAAGCGGACCGCGCACGGCCCTCTTCGATTGCCTTTGCTACGTCGGGATTGGCCTCAAGGTAAGCCGACGCGTCAAAGACATGTTCTGTTTCAGTCATCGTTTTGGGGCGTATTCGAAGCAACAGGGGTAGGGTGTCATGCCCGGCTCGCCGCTGAAGCAGTTTTTGTTACCTGGAGGCATTTGGGTTGCGAGAGGAGATGAGGTCAACTCGGTGACGGTCGTTCAGGTGATTTGCCGGCCGTTCCCGCACTTATTTAATGAGTACCGGGAATTTTCTCAAGTTTCGGCGACGCCAAGTGTGGCCGAAACCTCGTGAAGGCGAGCAGGCAAGAAACGCAGGCCAGAAGGGCGCCGAACGCCGACACCACGAGGCTCAGCGTGAAATGCCGGGGCCAGTAGCTAAAGCAGACCCGATACGAGCCGCCTGAATCGAGATATATTCCCTTGAATGCGTGGTTCACGCGGAAGTAGGGAACCCGTTTTCCGTTTATCGTGGCCTTGAAGTCATCCTTTAACCACGTTTCCGACAGCACGACAATTCCGGCTCGCGGGGCCTCGACGTCAAAGGATGTGGTGTTGTTTGTCAGGGCGTAGTTGCTCGCCGCGACGACTCCTGTTGCCGGCGCCCCGGAGGGATGGAGCGCATCCTTCGGAAGGCCGGGAATGTCCACGTCCTGGACCGCGGCGAAAGGAAGGCCGGCGGCCCTTTGCACACGTGTCACCAGGTCGGCGAGTTGATCGTAGTGTTCAAGCCGATCCACATAGAATGCGCGTGGCCAAAAGGTGGAGCTCTTGTAGATTGTCAGGTCAAGGCTTCTAACCTTATCCCAGCCCTTGATTTCATCCGATACCGCCTTGTTCGACCCAAGGAAATAGGAAACGTTGAGCGCATCGTACGCCGCCTGGAATGCTCCTGACGATTCGTTTGGCTGAACGGACGTGAAGAGTGTCACCCGCGCCAATCCAAGCCCTTCGAGCAATTGCTGGTATTCCTGGCTGCGCAAGGCCTCTATGCCGAAGATGTCCTCGACCAGATACGTCGCGTTGAAGCCTGGGAACAGGTTCAGGCTGAGGCCGAGCGTCCGGGACGGATCCGGCTTGGTATGCTCGGTATATTGCACCGCCGGCGACTCCGCATCAAAATCGACGCGGTCCTGTGGATTGAAGACGTAGTTGTCGAAGGCTGTTTTAAGGTACTGCCCATGCCTCCAGTGGATCGCCAAGAGGCAACCGACGACCAGAAGACACGCGCCCAGCCTAGCCGCACCCCTAGTGGCCAGATACCAGGCCGCGATCTGGAGCAGGACGAACGCGGCGATCAGCGTGGGCGTATAGCCCACAAAAAATGTGCTCCACGGAAGGTGTCGATCGCCCACGAAATAAAGCCCAAGAAGCGCACCCATAAGGAGCAGGACGACGCCGAAGCGAGGCCACCAAGCTTTATCGCGCAGGCTGTCGAGGCCCTCATTCAATCCGAAGCCAGCCAAGGGAATCGCAAGAATGATCAATACGCACGAAAAGGTGTTGTGGATGTGGCGGATGGCGCCAAGGAACGGCACCGCAACGATTGCGGCCCTGGGTAGGATCCCATAAACTAGGGCGATCGGGATGACGGAGGATAGGCCGAGGGCCAAACACATCCGGTTGCCGGAAAGCTTTCCCAGGCGGGACAGCGCCCACAGGATTCCGAGTAGGACCAGGAAATTCGTCGACGGTGCGACTTGGATCTCCTGTGGAGCAGCCTGCCGGTAAAACAGGTCCTCAAAGAACCCAAGCAATCGGTGGGCTGGAATCTGCAGTGCTTCCGGCGGATTGTGGCTGCTTGAAGAGCTCCCGAGCGTGTCTAGGAATGTCAGCCAGATCGGCGCCGAAATCAGGATGAATAGGATGGCCGCCCATGCCGCCAAGATGGCCTTTCTCAGCTTTAGCGACCGGCTGTCATGATTGAGGAGGAGTGCCAGGAATCCGGCAGCGTTCAGCCAGCTCGCAAGAATGTACGCTTCCTTTACCGTTCCGCTGTTGATCTCCATCCAATCAGACGCGAATAGGGCGGCGGTCCATGCGAACGCCTGTGAGGCGTTGCGTGCTCCCGCTATCCGGACCCAGGAATAGATGATCCAAGGACTATAGCAGAGGCTGAAAATGGCCGGGTGATTGAGCCTGTAGGAAAAGAAACCGATGAACAGCGAGGATGCCGACAGCAGCATCGCCACTCCCAGACTGTCCGTAAGCGCTAGCACAGTCAGCCCCATGCCGAATGCGAAGAGCCATTTGGCGATCAGGTACTTGATGTCCCACGCGAGGGCGCTCCCGTTGCTTAGGACGGCCGTTGCCATGTGCAAGGGATCCCCGATCATGCTCTNNTCAGGAGAGCCTGCCCGCAGAGGTCATAGCGGTTCCACAGGGGAAGTTCGCCGTCATGGAAAATCGCCTGGTGCTGCACCCTTGATGTCGGGATATGCCACAACATCACGGCTGCCACATCCGACCCCATCTGGTTCTCGGTTGTCTCGCTCTTGTATCCGGGCAGAGTGGGTCTGTCCTCATAGAGCAGGAGCACGCCGTTGTTCGGTGAGACAAAACTCTTTCCGAAAAAGATCACGGGGTAGCTGTTGGCCAGCAGCGCAGCGAGCGCCGTCAGCGCAAGTGCGGCCTTGGGCCTCCGGACGGCGGCCTTGAGGAGCAGCTCGGTGCAGCCTCGGAACAGACGAGAGGCTGCGGCGAGCGCAGCGGCCAGCACGGCAAATACCGCCGAAAACCAGCCGATGAATCTAATCCATTCCCTGTACGGCGGAGCCGAAAGCATGAGGGGTTTTTCGAGCCTGATGATCGTGTTCGGATCATAGGCCCCCGGCGTGGTTTCAATGGTGAGCGTTTCTCCCCCGACGGTCATCTTCCTTATCTGCTGTGTCGCCTCAAACGCCGAGGGGGGAAATCGGACGACCTCCCGGCCGTTTTCATCCCGGATCACCGCATCCGAAACGGTGATCACGCCCGCCCCGTCCAACGGATCAAAACGGAGCGCGCCATACCTGCCCAACGGCAGCCGAAGATGGAACAATTTCGGTTCTTCGCCGGCTCTTATGGGAGCCGTGCTGGAGTCTGCCTCGTTGAAGCCCCTTCCTATGTCGTAATAGAGCTGAACAATTCCTCGCTGGCTGGAGCTCACGACGGCATCGAACTCATAGCCCTGCGCGCCGGTCCGGAACGGGGGGTGGAAAGGAAAGACAATGGCCGCGCTGAGAACCGCAGCGGCGACCCAGGACGCCAATGAGGGCAGTACCCCTTCGGGTTTCGAACCCATGTCAGTCCGTTGGCAATTGAACGGCTTGCCCATCCGGGGAAATGCAGGCTATCATGAAGCGAGATGGTGATCCAAAAGGGTTGGCGCTATCGGAGGCTTAAATGGTTCTTGCGCGGCAGCCCAGAATCAACGCCCTGCAATTTGAAAACACCATTTCTAAAATGGCCGGCGCCGGATACTTAGGTTAGGCCGCGGTCGAGTTGAGAACGCCTGGGGCTGCAGTCAACCCGGCCGCCTTGGGAATATATGCTGGAACCATTTTAGATTGGCGCCGGTCGGTGCTATGTTGCCGGCGAGCATACGAGTGCCAGCGCCCCGAATCCCACGAAGACATGCACCATCCGAAAAAAATTTTTGGGAGGCCTGCACAATTTTCGGGGCGCTTCGTGTTCTCAAATTTGGCGAATTCACCCAATGCCGCCCCGATCCCAGGCAGGGCGTGCTCGTTGGAATATTTCAAGCGGCTGTAGGTCAACCTATTGCGTGAAGAAGTCTGCAATTGGCACATCGGAAGCAGAATACTTGGGCAACCTTTGAATTCGAAATTCGACTAACCCTCCAAGGCGAACCGGAAGAATATGCGCAATCCCTTTATCTCAATCACAGCGAGGCACCTCCTTCCCGCCATGGCAATATGTGGCGCGATCATCCCGGCAACGGCCGGCGCGCAGGACTCCCAGAAGACGTACACGCTATTCATGGGCGCCAACATATCCGTGAACATCGACAAGACGATCTACCCGGTGCGGGACGTCAATGGCTCCTCATGGGTGGTCGACATGAACGGTGAGCAGAAGGTGGTTTCCGGGAAGGAGGGCCCGATCAACCTGAAGATCGTGCCAGGGCTGAAGCTGACGGAGGCATCGGCTACGATCGACCATTTCAAGAGGGCGCCGGCGTACTCTTTTGCGAATGATCCCAGCGTGAGGCTGACACGGGGGATGAGCCAGGCTGCGGATGTGAATGCAGGCTATCAGGCCGCGTCGAGCCAGGCGACCGCTGTCAATCCCGCCGTAATCGCCACGGCCTCGGCAGGAGGCGCCCATGGGGCCGGCGCGGACATCATGGCGCAGGACTCCGCCGGCGATGCCAGCCAGAGCGCCGCTGCGGGTACCGAAGCAAGCGTGGCGCTGGAAGAAAAGCAGGACGTTGCGGGCTACGATGCCATGAGCGTCGAATTCGAGATCTCGTCGGCAAAGCCGCTTGAGAACCCATTTGTCGTCACGATGACGCGCTTTCATCCGCGAGGCAGCGAGCCCGGCACCATCCAAAGCCTTGTCTACGCCAAGGCGCTGAATCCAATCGGCGCCACTCCGACAAAGGTAAAGTTCTCCGAGGAGGGTTTTCCGTTCGACTACCAGGTGGTCGATTTTCAGGTCCACCTCTACAATTACGGCATCGAGGTCGCGACAAATGTCGCGGAGAAGCGCGAGGTGATGACGCCCGACCAGGCCTTCACCTATGTCAGGACAACCTTCATCGAGGGTCACAAGGGAAGCACGATGCACGCCGCGGCCGTGATGGGCGAACTGCCGCCCGACTTCGCCAGCCACATAGCGGCCGGCGAGTACGCCGAGCCGATCTACGTCAAGGTTTCGAAGGACGGCCTGGCCGATGAGGCCTTCGCCGACATCGCGTGCTCGAAGAAGATTTCGGATCCCTATCTCACGTCGGTCGTAAGGAACATCCGCTTCACCCCTGCGCTGGACAACGGCAAGCCGGTCGAGGGCGTAGTCACACTGAACCTCAGCCGGCTCGGGACCTAGGTGCGCTGCGCGAATCATCGCGCTCGGCTTTGGCGGACATTCCTGCCACGTATTGAATGTTGGGGTCCACTGATGGTTCCTCCGCCGGAAAGGAGCGGCAGCGCCCTTGGACCCGATTGAGAAAGGCTGATATTATGGGCGAAGCGATTGACCAGGGATACTTGAAAAATTGGAACTCTAGGAAAGGCTTGCCGCGACGAATCCAAGGGCGAAGCGATCCGGCGCCTCCGTGCCTTATACAAGGTGAACCCAATTGGTCTCAATTTGACCCAATGACAGGTCTGGAGGTGAAGAACCTCGTGTCCCAACTGCAGAATGGGCCCATCCCATGAAGTCACGCACCAGATTGGACGACCTCGTTGTCGTGGACGCTCCGGACGTCGGCTTTCATAATCTTCACAAGAACGCTCTCTCCCGCAACGTTGATACTCTCGATTTCACTGGTTGAAATGAGGATGTGCTTACCAAGATGCCATGGGCCCGTTTCGACCACCATCTCCTGAATTGCCCAGCTAACGGGGGCCACCTGAAACCCCCTCACGTGGCCGAGCGTCCCGTCGGCCGCTTGAACATGATAGCCAGCCACTCCTTTGGTGCTCTGCAGATGCCGGTCGGCAATGGGTTCCAGCGATTTGCGAACTTCGATATCCGGGGGCTGCGGAGAGAAGGCAAGCGGGTTGCCGCTGATGCCCCACATCTGGCCTCCCTGCCAGTATACCGGCCAGCCGTAGGTACGATAGTATTTCTCCTCGAATTGCCGGGAAACCGTTTCATGCGAGGCGATCGACGGGCTGTCTTGAATCTGCTTCTTGCTCAATCTCACCTGAAGCGTGTGTTCGTCCTGGTCCAGCTTCGTAAATGCGTGGGGCGTGAGCAGCACGAGTCGCCCCGTCAGCCAGTGTCCCGTGTCCACAACCACGTAGCGAATCGCCCAGGCTGCGTCATCAAAGTAGAAGTCCTTAACGTGACCGATTTCGCCATCCAACGCGGCGAGCTTCTTCCCGTATAATTTCTCTGTGTTTTGCAGCATAGTCATGACGCGTTCTGAGTCCTTCCTAGGGAAACGATTCCCGATTCCATTTCCGACCCCTGACCATACAAGCCCGGGCGCAAGGCGGCTATGGGGTATTTCCCTATTTATGGTTTGGTCAATGCGGGCGACTTGATCCATATTTTTACTCGGTCGTGCGGACCATCCGATTCAAGCCCGCGCTGTCCGATGGAAAGCCGGTGGAAGGCGTCGCCTCGTTGAACCTCAGCCGGCTGAGGACCTAGGCGCAGTCCGGATCTTCCCGCTTCCAGGCGCCGGGATGGCCTTCCGGCGACTGAGCGGTATTTTGCTAGCTGATCAAAGCCAATGGGCCGTAGTACAGTCGGCTCGGAAGCTCTCCAGGAAACCTCAGTGGCAGGAGAGGGGCCTCATAGGACAATAAGGCATCTCGGCCCATTTCGTCCTCAAACACCGTGTATATCGACACCAAGGATACAGTTGCTCCCGCATGTGAAGCGGTCGTCCCGAGTCATCCTGAAAAGGCCCAAGGTGTTGAATCGGCCGACAGCGGAGGGTTGTCCCTAGTTGGGTCCGTTCGCGTGCGCTTTCGCGCGGCATTTAGCCCAGGACCCCAGGCGCGGAACATGCGAGGCGCCGCGGTCTTTCAGGGAACCCAAGCCCGATTTTCCGGCAAAGAGTCGGCTGCTTCGATTTGCGGACCGTGATAACCTAAGAGTATCCCAATGATATAAAGACCAACGAGTTGACGCACAGCATTAATATCCTCGCACGAGCGCGGCAAGCGCTTTAGGATGCGAGTGCGCCAGGACGTTGGCCCCTACGCCCAAACGCACGTGCCGCTCCAGCGCCGATAGGTCCTTTCTTGCAACGTCCCCAAAACACCGGAAAAGAGGAATCGAGTTCGGTCACCGATGTCGCGCTAAGCGCTTCACTAAGGGAGATTAGTGACCTGAAGGCCGCACTCGACGAGCACGCGATCGTGGCGATCACCGATCCAAAGGGAAAGATAACGTATGTTAACGACAAGTTCTGCGCGATTTCCAAGTATGCGCGAACCGAATTGCTCGGCCGGGATCACCGGATAATAAATTCAGGCCACCACCCGAAAGAATTCATCGGGAACCTTTGGGCGACCATCGGAAGGGGCGACGTATGGAAGGGCGAGATCAAGAACCGGGCCAAGGACGGCAGCTTCTACTGGGTGGATACGACCATCGTGCCGTTTCTCAACAAAGAGGGTAGACCTCGCCAATACGTCGCCATCCGCGCAGACATAACCGAGCGGAAGCAGGCCGAGGTGGCGGCTGCGCGCCTCGCCGCCATCGTTGAATCGTCGGACGATGCCATCATCGGCAAGGATTTGTCCGGTGTTGTCACGAGTTGGAATGCAGGTGCGGAGAATATTTTCGGCTATTCGGCGCAGGAAATGATCGGCCAGCCTATTGTGCGGCTGATACCGCTGGAACGTCAGCAGGAGGAGACGGAGATTCTCAGTCAAATCCGGCTCGGCAGGAGCGTTCGGCACTTCGAGACGGTTCGAATGGGCAAACGCGGAAACTTGATTGATGTCTCGGTCGCAGTCTCCGCCATCAAAGATTCCGCTGGAATCATAATTGGGGCGTCAAAAGTGGCACGGGACATCTCCGGACGCAAGCGGGCGGAAGCGGCCATGCGCTCAAGTGAAGAGCGTTACCGCACGCTCTTTGCATACGCGCCGGACGGCATTGTCATCGCCGATCCGGAGAGCCACTACATCGACGCCAACGCGAGCGTGTGTCGGATGCTTGGCTATACCCGCGACGAACTGATCGGGATGCACGCATCGGACATCGTTATTCAATCAGAGATCCAGCACATCGAGCCGGCGTTGAGCGCGATCAATGTCAGGTCGGATTACCACCGCGAATGGACGTTTCGGCGAAAGGACGGTTCGGTCTTCGAAGCGGAGGTGATCGCGACCAAGATGCCGGACGGCAACCTGCTTGGGATGATCCGCGATATCACAGAGCGCAGGCGGGCCGAGCTGGATGTGCGGGAGAGCAAGGCGCGGCTGAACTTCGCGCTGGAAACGATCCAAATCGGGCAATGGGAGCTCGACCTTGTGGATCACACTGCGCATCGCACACTGGAGCACGACCGCATTTTCGGATACAGCTCGCTCCAGCCGTCCTGGACTTTTGAGATGTTTCTGGAGCACGTGCTGCCCGAGGACCGCTCCGAGGTGGAACAGAAATTCCGCGAATCGATCGCGGCACATGCGAAATGGAGTTTTGAATGCCGCATTCGCCGGGTCGATGGCGAGGTGCGTTGGATTTGGGCGGCCGGCACGCATCAAGCCAATAAGGAGGGCAAGATGATTCGGATGGTTGGAATCGTTCAGGATATCACCGAGCGAAAGATGGCAGAGAATACCATCCGCCTTCTTAACAATGAACTGGAACAACGGGTACTCGATCGCACGGCCCAGCTTGAGGAAGCCAATCGGGAGCTGGAGGCGTTCAGCTATTCGGTGTCGCACGACCTACGTGCGCCGCTGCGGGCCGTGGACGGCTTCTCGCAGGCCGTTGTGGAGGATTTCGGGCCGCAGTTGCCGGAGGAGGGCCGCCGCCAGCTTCAAACGATCCGCCACGCGGCTCAGAGGATGGGGGAATTGATTGACGACCTGCTGACGTTCTCGCGACTGAGCCGGCAGCCCCTGAAGAAACAGACGGTGAATACCGAGGAGCTCGTGCACGCCGCGTTAGCAGAAGTAGGCGCCCAGGGTGAGGGACGAAAGGTACAAATCAAATTCGGCGACCTGCCGCCGTGCGAAGGCGACCGATCTCTGCTCAAGCAAGTCTGGATCAACTTGCTTTCCAACGCATTCAAATATTCGCGGAAACGCGCGGAGGCCATTATCGAGATTGGCTGCACCGACCAGAATGGCGAAAAGGTCTATTTTGTGCGAGACAACGGCTCAGGCTTTGACATGCGCTATGCCGACAAGCTTTTTCGCGTCTTCCAGCGACTGCACCGCGCGGAGGAATTCGAGGGAACGGGTGTCGGTTTGGCTATCGTGCAACGGATCGTTCACCGCCACGGCGGACGCGTGTGGGTAGACGCAGCCGTCGATCGCGGAGCGGCGTTTTATTTTACGCTCAATGGGGGAGCCAAGCCATGAGCGAACTTAATGCCGTCGAACTCTTGCTTGTCGAAGACAACCCGCAAGACCTAGAGCTGGCGCTTCGAGCGCTGCGGAAGGCCAATTTGTCGAACCGAATCCACGTTGCCCGTGACGGTGCCGAGGCGCTTGAGTTTGTCTTTTGCGAAGGGGCGTACGGCGGGCGGACAATCGCGGACGCTCCAAAGGTGATCCTGCTCGATTTGAAGCTGCCGAAGGTCGATGGGCTTGAGGTGTTAAAGCGCATCAAGGGCGACCCGCGCACGAAGCTGATTCCGATCGTGGTGTTGACGTCCTCTAAGGAACAGAGCGACGTTGTGGAGAGCTACCAGCTGGGGGTAAACAGCTACATTGTGAAGCCGGTGAATTTCGAGCGTTTTGCCGAGGCCGTGCACGACTTGGGGCTCTACTGGCTGCTGCACAACCAGCCGCCCAAGATAACCCGCTGAAGGCGATCCGATGCCGCGGCCGCTGAAGGTGCTGATCGTTGAGGACAATCCCGCAGACGCCGAGCTCGCGCTGCGCCAACTGCGTCGTGATGGCTTCGAACCCGAATGGGAGCGGGTCGATACCGAGGATGCCTATCTTGCCCGTCTTCAAGTGGGACTCGATTTGATTCTTTCCGACTATGATATGCCGCTGTTCAGCGGGCTTCGAGCGCTAGAGTTATTGAAAACAAGCGGATTGGATGTCCCATTTGTCCTCGTATCCGGCACAATTGGCGAGGACATCGCCGTGATTGCGATGAAAAAAGGGGCCTCCGATTATCTGTTGAAGGACCGGCTGGCGCGGCTGGGGCAGTCGATCGATCACCTCTTGAACGAACGCCGGCTGCAACGGGAGCGGCGGCAGGCTGGGGAAGCGCTGCGACTGTTCCGCGCCCTGCTGGACCAATCCAACGATTCCATTGAGGTCCTCGATCCCGAGACCGCGCGCTTTATCGACGTGAATGAAAAGGGCTTTACTTGCCTTGGCTACAGCCGTGCGGAGTTCCTGTCCCTGCGGTTGTTTGACATCGAACTGGGCCTAAAGATGCAGGCATGGCCACAATTGCTGGCCAAGATTCGCACAACTGGCTCCGTACGCGGGGAGGGAATCCACCAGCGAAAGGACGGGACCACATTCCCGGTGGAATTCAGTGTGAAATTGGTGAAACTTGACCGGGATTATCTTTTGGCTGTCGTGCGCGACATATCTGAACGGAAGGAAATGGAGGCAAAATTTTTCCGGGCACAACGATTGGAGGCCATTGGCTCGCTGGCCAGCGGCATTGCACATGACATGAACAACATTCTGGCGCCGATTATGATGTCCGCACCCCTCCTGCGCATGGGGTTGTCGGTCGAGCAAACTGAAAAGACGCTGGTCACGATTGAGACGAGCGCGCAGCGCGGTGCTGACCTCGTTCGGCAGCTGCTGACCTTCGGGCGCGGTGTCGAGGGGGCCCGGCGGATCGTGCGGCTGGGGGCGATGCTCGATGAGGTTGCAAGGATTGCGCAGCGTACTTTTCCGAAGAATATCTCGATCGCGAGGGACGATTCGGAAATGGCGTGGCCGGTCATGGGCGACTCAACTCAGCTACACCAAGTCTTGCTCAACCTTTGCGTCAACGCGCGGGATGCAATGCCGCAAGGTGGCGTTCTAACGATCGCGGTGGATAACGTCCGATTCGACGAGAGCCTGGTGAGCATGACTCCCGGGGCCAAGGTCGGCCCTTATGTGCAGTTGAGCGTAACGGACACGGGGACAGGAATACCGCCCGATGTTGTCGACAAGATCTTTGACCCGTTCTTCACCACGAAGGAGCCTGGCAAAGGCACCGGCCTAGGTTTGTCCACAGTGATTGGCATAGTGAAAAGCCACGGCGGTTTCGTCAGCGTGCTTACAAAGATGGGAGTTGGCACCACGTTTCAGGTGTATTTTCCGGCGATGCCGGAAGGGCAAGAAGCCGCCTTAGCAAAGGGCCCTGGTGCAGCGCCAGCCGGTCACGGAGAGTTGATCCTAGTGGTGGACGACGAAGAGAAAATCCGTGAAGTTGTNNCGCGATATGCTCGTCAAATATGGCTACCAGGTCATCGTAGCAAATGACGGAGCCGACGCCACGAAGCAATTTGTCCTGCACGCCAAGGAGATCCGGGCCGTCATAACGGATCTCGAGATGCCTGTGATGGACGGAATGGAGCTTGTCCATGTGCTGAGAACTCTAAACCCCGCCCTCGCTGTGCTCGTATCGAGCGGGATAGCGAGCGAACAAGCGTTAGAAAGCCGGAGAGCGGGGCTGAAAGCGCTGGGTATAAGTACAATCCTCGACAAACCTTATACTGCAGAGAAAATCCTGCATGCAGTTCACGATCAGCTCACAAGCAAACAGGTGAGGCACAAACGTCCGGGTACCCGCAATCCATTCACCGGCTGATGAGTCCCAACAGGAAACGGGACCCAAGGCGACATCGGGTTCAGCATACTTGCTAACGTGCGGGCCAATCCCAATTTTGCTTGCCGGTTTCGACGGCCATTGAGCATTCTAGCCCCATCTGGACAAGCCAGGGTAGCTCAGTGGTAGAGCAG
>PLKR01000117.1 GCA_003140655.1 Acidobacteriaceae bacterium
TGAACATTCGCCAGGCGTCGCAGTACCTGGGGGTGAGTCCGGACACGCTGTACAAGTACGTCGGGGAACAGAAGATTCCCGCTTTCAAGCTGGGCAACCGCTGGCGCTTCAAGAAGTCGAAGCTGGACCAGTGGATGGAAGAGAAGTCAAGCCAGGTGGAGACGGGGGCAAGGCATAAATCGAAGGCGGCGACGAAGGCTGCCGGGTCACAGTAGTTAAAAAAAGCCGGGAATCCGGCGCTACAAAAAGGCGGGCACACATGTTTGGAATGGGATCGAAGACGATAGTAGGTCTGGATGTGGGCTCTTCCAGCATCAAGGCGGTGGAGTTGAAGAAAAAGGGTGGGCAGATTGAAGTGGCGCACCTGGGGCTGGAACCGCTGTCCTCTGACATTGTGGTGGACTCGATGATCGTGGACTCGGGAACGGTATCGAGCGCGATTTCGAAATTGTTCGCCGACTGCCTGATCAAAACCAAGTCGGTGGCCACGGCGGTGAGTGGGCACTCAGTGATCGTGAAGAAGATCTCGCTGCCCTCGATGAGCGACCAGGAACTGGCCGAAACCATCGAGAAGGAAGCGGCGCAGCACATTCCGTTCGATCTGGCGGACGTGAGTCTGGACTATCAGATTCTGTCCGAAGAAGCGGGCAGCCCGCAAATGGATGTACTGCTGGTGGCCGTCAAGAAGGATAAGATTTTGAACTACACCAACGTACTCTCGATGGCGGGACGAACTCCGTCTATTGTGGATATCGATGCGCTGGCACTGCAGAACTGCTACGAGTACAACTACCAGCCGGCGCCCACCCAGGTGGTGGCGCTTTTGAACCTGGGCGCAAGCGTGATGAACATCAACATCGTGAAAGGGACGACGCCATTGTTCCCGCGCGACGTCAGCGTGGGCGGGCACCAGTATACGGATTCTTTGCAGAAAGAACTCGATCTGAACTTCGACGATGCCGAGAAGCTGAAGCTGGGGGAGAAGGTGGGGACGGTGAGCGAGGACGCGAAAGCGCCGATCCTGCAGCAGGTAACCGAGATCATCGTGCTGGAAATCCAGAAGACATTCGACTTCTTCCGGGCGAGCGCCGCGGGCGAGCACATCGAAAAGATTTACCTGGCCGGCGGTTCGGCAAAGGTGCCGGGTTTGATGGAAGCATTGCGGCAAGAGTTTTCGATGCCGGTCGAACTGTTAAATCCATTCCAGCGCGTGGTGCCGCCGGCAGACGGCCCCGGAGCGGAGCTGGTGGAGCAGAATGCGGGCCAACTGGCGGTTGCGGTGGGCTTGGCTTTGAGGAGCTTTGAATCCCTATGATCAGAATCAATCTGCTCGAAAATTCCAAGGGAAAAAGTAAGCGCGCCGGCGGCAGCGGAGCCGCAATGCCCACGATGGAGATGGGCGACATGGGTTCGCCGAAGCTGAAGGTGCTGGTGGTGCTGCTGGTGGCCGGGGCGTTGAATTTTAGCTACTGGTACCACTTGGACCGGCAGGCGAAGTCGATTGCGTCGCAGATGCAGGCGGCCGAGCAGAAAAACCGCGAACTCAGCGACGTGAAGGCGCGCTTTCTGGAGCGGCAGACCCAGGCCAACAACTACAAGCGGCGGGTGGACGTGATCGATTCGCTGCGCGCCGGCCAGGCCGGGCCGGTCAACTTGCTGGCCATGCTGGGCGAGACGGTGAACGGAACGGAAGCGGTCTGGCTGAGCAAGATGGATGACCAGGGTGCGAGCGTGAACCTGGAAGGAACGGCGCTGAGCACGGACGCGGTGGCCAGCCTGATCGCCAACCTGCAGAAGACCGGCTTCTTCAAGAACGTCGAGATCAAGGAAACCTTCCAGGACGATGCGATCAAGGACATGCAGGCATTCCAGTTCACGCTGACCTGCGAGAAGGGAAAGTCGTAGAGGCGGACCTATGTCGACAAACTTCAACGAACTGTCAGGGCTTAAACAGTGGGGAGCGGTGATCGCCGGAGGAGCGCTGGTAACGGCGGCGCTGTACTTCGCTGTGTTCAAGAGCCAGAGCGATAAGAACGCGGCGGCCCAGCATGCGGTGGAGATCAAGGTTCGGGAGAACAACGAACTGGAGTCCTACCGTCCCAAGCTGAAAGACATGGAGGGACAGCTGGCCAACTTGAAACAGCAATTGGAGATTGAGCGGCGCATCGTTCCGGACGAGAAGCAGGTGGACAGCTTCATCGTGACGATGGACGGGGAAGCGCAGAAGGCGGGCGTGGAACTACGCCGTTATGCGGCCAAGCCGGTGAGTGCGAAGGAGTATTACACGGAGGTTCCATTCGACATGGAGTTGGATGGTCCGTATTACTCCATGCTGAATTTCTTTGACCGGGTGGGCAAGCTGGAGCGCATCGTGAACATCAGCGGTCTGCTGGTGGCCACGACGAAGAACCCCACCAATGCGAAGGTGAAGCACCAGTACCAGTACGCGCCGAACGAGAGCGTGGTGGCATCGTTTACTGCGACGACGTTCTACAGTCACGACCTGGAACCGGCCGCGGCGGGTCCGGGAGCCAAGCCCGCGACCGCAACCGCGGGCGTGAGCAAATAGGAATCGCTTATGAAGCTGACGACAGGCATTCTGGCAGTGGCAATGATGACGGGGGCGGCCTGGGGGCAAAACCCAGACGCCATCGACAACGCGCGCAGCGTGGCGAAATCGCTGCAGCAAATACAGACCAACCAAACCAACGCGGCGCTCGCGGCAGCAGGCGTGCCCGCAAGCCCGCAGGAAGCCAAGCCGGTGGCGGGATCGCCGGCGCAGAGCACTGCCGCTCCGGCGACCAAGGCTGGGAAACCACACGACGCATTCATGCCCAAGCAAAAGGCGATAGCGGCGGCGAAGTTGGCGGCTCCCAAGCCGGCAACCAAACCGGCGGCTGCTGCCAGCAAGATTGCCGTCGCTGAAAAGCCAGACGGCGCCAGCAAGAGTGAGGAAGCCGCCAAGGCGCCGAAGCCGGAGGAGAAGAAGTGGGCGATGACCGGCAAGCGCGATCCATTCTTCAGTCCGGTGCTACAGCAGTCCTCCGGTTCCGGATGTTCGACGGGGAAGAAATGCCTGGAGATTGGGCAGATCAACGTACGGGGCGTGGTGAAATCCGAGAGCGGCTTCATCGCAGTGGTGACGAACAGCCTGAACAAAGCCTATTTCCTGCACGAAAGCGATCCCGTATTCAACGGGTACGTAGTGAGAATCACGGGAGATTCAGTTGTGTTCCAGGAGACGGTTCAGGACAAGCTGGGCAAACCGCTCACGCGGGAAGTAGTTAAGCGGATACTTACGCCGGCTGTTTAGGGTTTGGCCGGGGCACGGCCGGGAAGACCGGAGCGTCAAGAAAATCGAGTTCAAGAAGGACACGCGGGCCAGGCCCGCGGGTTGGGGAGAAGCGAAATGCGAAAGCAACTGCTGAGTGTAGTCCTACCGTGGCTGATCCTGGGGCTGGTAGCATCAGCCGCCGAGACGCCGGCGTTACAACCGACGAGCCAGCGAAACGAACTGCAACGAGTGAAGGTAGTTCGCGGCGCGGATGAGATCCGGGTCGAGATCAACGCTCGTGGCGCAGTGACGCCCAAGCTGACCACGGCAGACTCGCCTGCGCGTTTGGTGGTGGACCTGCCTGCGACCTTCATGGCGACGGGGCAGAGCCACATCACGGTGGGCAGCGCCGGAGTAAAAGACGTACGCATCGCCATGGATGGCCAGACCCCTCCAACCACGCGGGTGGTGGTCGATCTGGAGCATGCCTGCCGCTATGAATTGAAGCCGTTGGCGGATGGGAAGCTGGTGCTGACGCTGTACCCGCAGCAGGCGGCGGCAGCGGCGAGCGCAAGCGTTCCAAAGACCGTGGCGGCAACGGCCGGCAAGAGTACGTCTCCGTTCGGGCCGCGAGTTATGGACTCGAAACCAGTTGCGGCTGGCGTCACAGTGGTCCCGAAAGAGGCGATTGAGAGTTCTGTGCCGGCGACCACTCAGCCCGACGCGGCTGCTGCTTCGTCGAGCGATTTTGTGTTCGTCGAGCCTGCTTACGAGGCCAAGGCGAGCACGGCGGATACGACGGCAGATCCTGCCGGACGGGCGCAGGACGCGGCGGCGAAGTTTTCCGACAAGACGGCCGCAGAACTGCTGCCGGTGAGCATGCATGCGGCGCAGTCGTCGCAGAGCACGGGTTCCAGCACTGGGAGCGCTGGCATCCAGCCCGCAGTGAATCTTGC
>PLKR01000198.1 GCA_003140655.1 Acidobacteriaceae bacterium
AAGGGACTGGCTGACAACAAGAGCGCCATCGGGACGAAGGTTGAAGTGTTCGCGGGCGGAAACCGGCAGAAGTTTGAGATCGCCGGTTCGTCCGGATACTTGGGGCAGAATTCGACCGACATCGTGGTCGGGCTCGGCGACGCGAAAGAAGCTGACATCGTGCGCATGTTGTGGCCGACGGGCGTGTTGCAAGACGAAATCAATGTTGCGGGCGACAGGCAGCAGAATTTTCTCGAGATCGACCGCCGCGGCAGTTCTTGTCCAACGCTGTTTGTTTGGAATGGCGAGCGCTACGAACTGGTTGCCGACATGCTGGGCGCGGGCGTGGTCGGACACTGGGTTGGGCCTGGGCAGCGCGACATCCCGCGGCCGGTCGAATACATCAAGATCGATCGCAACTCCATTCGCGAAAAAGACGGCAACCTCAGCTTCCGCTTCATGGAGCCGCTGGAGGAAGCCGTTTACCTCGATCAGGTGCGCGTGATGGCGGTCGATCATCCCGCGGATCTCGAAGTTTATCCCAACGAGTATTTCGCCTCGAACCCGCCGTATCCTGAGTTCAAGGTGGTGGTGAGCAAGAGCAAAGACGCGCATCCGCCCGCGGGAGCGTGGGACGAGCACGGCCACAATGTGTTGCCCGATCTGCTGGCGCATCGCTACTTCGGCGATTTCGCGTTGACGCAATTCCAGGGCTTNNAATGAACCGGTGGGAAATGAAAACGACGCGAACGGCAAGTGGGTGCGCGTGATCGATGACATGGGATTTCCCGCTGGGGGCCCGCGCACTATGACTGCCGATCTCACCGGCAAGTTGCCGCCGGGCACGCGGAAGATTCGCATCACGACCAATCTGCAAGTTTATTGGGACAGCATTCTGATCGATCGCACGGCGCAGACTTTTCAAGACAAGGCCCAAAGCGCTCGCCTGACGCCAGTTCCGCTGGTCCGCGCCGATCTGGGCTTCCGCGGATTCCCCCTGAAGATCGAAGGCGCGCCGCCGGGGAATGTGCAATACATTTATGAGAAAACGAGCGCGACCGGGCCGTACACGCGTCCGGCGGGAACCTACACGCGCTACGGCGATGTACTGCCGCTGCTGACAGCGCTGGATGATGAGTTGGTCGTATTCGGCTCGGGCGATGAGGTTCGCCTCGACTTCGACCCGTCGAACCTGCCTGGACTGCCCCAGGGTTGGGTGCGCGATTACTTCTTCGCGGCCTACGGCTATGAGAAAGACATGGATTTCTACGCCGCCGAAGGCAACTTCGTGGCGCCTCTGCCATTTCTCAGGATGGGCGACTATCCCTACACGCCGGGAAAGTCATTCCCCCTCGACGACGCGCACGTGAACTATCTTCTCGAATACAACACACGGCACGTGTCAGGAAATGAGCAGCGCGGGTATTGGTTCGACTACGGGTCTCCGAAGTAGTTCCGTGAAACTGCGCGGGAATTATTAAAAAGCCTCCGGCCATTTTCTGGCACCGTGCAGCAGCGCGAGTATTTCGATCTTGCGGCGGCGGACTCGATACGCGATGAGGAAGGGCGTGGGAACGATCACGAGTTCCCGAGTTCCGGGAATGCGGCCCGGCCGTCCGGTGCCTGGGAAACGCTCCAGCACTTCGACCGCGGAGAAGATGCGATCTAGCATCGTGTCGGCCGCGGCGGGGGAGCTTTCGCGGTCCCAGTAGTCGTAGGCGGCGCGGAGGTGGCGCGAGGCCTTGCGAGTCCAAACGACTCTCACTTCCGGCGCCGCCAGCGGGCGGCCATGGCTTTCACCTTGCGATGTTCAATCACTTTTCCGGCATCGGCCTCGGCGATGCCTGCGCGGATCTGTTCGAGCTGCCACTGCTGCGTGTCCAGGTACACTTGCACCGCTTCGGCAAGAAGGTAGGTGCGGTCGCGGTCAAGGGAGCCGGCCAGTGCGTCCAGCGCGGACACTTTGTCAGATGAGAGGCGGAAGCTGACGGTTTGTTTCTCCATAATCATCTATAATACAATGTATCGCCGCATAATACGAGGCATTTGACGGCTCGCGGGCAGCTTGCTCCGAGGAGGCGATGTTCCTACAAAATCGTTTTAATATTGACATTTTTGCCCTCCACATAATCCAATAGGCGGACCCATGGAAACCGCCTCCGCTGCATCTGTGTCGTCCGCGCCGCGCTTGCGCCGCACGCTCACACTTTGGGATTTGATCCTTTACGGCATTATCGTCATTCAGCCCACGGCTCCCATGCCCGCTTACGGAGTCTTCAGCAACGCCGGCCAGGGGCATGTGGTCACCTCCATCCTGATCGCGATGGTTGCCATGGTTTTCACGGCCATGAGTTATGGACGCATGGCGCGGGTGTATCCGAGCGCTGGTTCGGCTTATACCTATGTGGGGCGCGAGCTGCATCCCTCACTAGGCTACGTCACAGGCTGGAGCATGACCATGGATTACATTCTGAATCCATTGATCTGCACCATCTGGTGCGCGAAGGCGATGGCCGATTTGTTGAGCGGAACGCGTTATCAGATTCCTTATCCGGCGCTGCTGTGGCCGTTAATTTTTGCCGGGCTCTTCACTGCGCTGAACCTGCGCGGGGTACAGACTTCCGCCCGCATCAACAAGACTCTGTGCGCGATTATGGGCGCCGTGATCCTGGCGTTCTTCTGGTACACCATCCGCTACATCTTTCACCTGCCGCAGTATCCCGAGGCATATTTTCTGCGGCCGTTCTACA
>PLKR01000546.1 GCA_003140655.1 Acidobacteriaceae bacterium
GCCGCCAGTCCCACAAAGTTGCCGTCCATACTGCCTCCTGTTGCCGGCGCTGGTTTCATCTTTCATGGTTAGCACCGTGTCAGGGGTAGTTACGCGCGCCCGCAGGAAAATGTTCCCGCCTTTGTTTTGCCGGTTCGGCATCAGCTTACAAATCTTTGCAAAACTCTCGGCATCCGCTTAGCAACCCAGGGCTTACACTGGTGATTCTTATGCGAATGGCGGGCCCACGGATGGAAGGCTGTCTATGCTCAGGCGTTCAGCCTTTTGTGGCTGCCCGAGTTCAACGAAAGGGCACCAGCAAATGACGTCTAAAGCCGTAGATATGAAGTCGCACCCTTGGGTCCGGCTGCGGCACGAATGCGTGCTCACCGCCTGCATCTCGGGGTTGCTGTTCGTTGCTCCTTTACAGTCGCAGGACGCCCAGGAAAAGGTCACGGTCGACGACGTTTCCCGCACTTTCGCCGTGCATTTGCCCAAGGGTTACGATTCACAGCAACATTATCCGGTGGTTATTCTTCTGCACGGCCGCAACCAGGATGCCGACGACATGGCTCGGCTCACGCACTTTAGTCAGCTCGCCGATAAGGATGGCGTTATTGCGGTCTATCCCAACGCCACGCGCGGGCAGTGGAATATAGGAGTGCGGCCGGAGCAGCCGTCGACGGGCATGGGTCCGCGCGGAGGCGGGCGTCGCGGAGGCTGGGGCGGCTATCCCGGGGGTGGAGGAGGATATCCCGGCGGTGGTGGAGGGTATCCCAGAGGCGGGCAGGGCGGGGGCCAGAATCCCGACGAGACCAAGAACAAGCCTGAGCCCGCGGATGACGTTGCCTTTCTTAACCAGATGCTCGACCAGCTCGCCATCAAGTATTCCGTAGACGCTCACCGCGTTTACGCCACGGGTCTGGGCGATGGCGGCTTCATGGCATTGCGGGCGGGCTGTTCTTTGGCCGATCGCGTCGCCGCCGTTGCCGTGGTGGCTGCGGACCTGCCGAAAACCATGATTTGCCTGCCCTCGCGTCCCGTGCCCGCTCTCTTCATGGATGGCACCGAAGACCCCATCATTCCTTACAGCGGAGGCACCTACAAATCGGGCCAATTCCACGTGCTTTCCGCCGAAGACAGCGCCAAGGCGTGGGCCAAATTCGACCGTTGCGGAGAAAAGCCGACCCAAAGCAAACTGCCCGCTGCAGAGAAAGGCGGCAAGGAAATCAAAACTTTCACCTTCGGCGGTTGCCAGGACAACGCACAAGTCGTTCTCTACAGCATCAAGGGCGGCGGCGACACCTGGCCCGGCGGCGAGCAGTACCTGTCCGAAAAAGAGGTCGGCAAAACCAGCAACGACCTCAACGCCAACGAAATCATTTGGAGCTTCCTGGGCACAAAGAAAATCGCGGGCGACGGCGGCGTGGAAAAGTAGCAGATTCCCTTCACTCCAGATTCGCCGCGGTGGCCGCGGATCGCCCTGCCAACTCACCGAATCAACTTCCTCAGCTCGCGCCGCAGGATCTTTCCCGAAGCTGTCTTGGGGACAACTTCCACAAAATGCAGTTCCCGCGGCTGCTTGTAGCGTGTCAATCGGTCGGCGACGAACCCGCACAACTCTTCCTCCATTTTCTTGCAATTGCTGAATCCCTCGCGCAGTGCAATAAACGCCACGGGAATCTCGCCCGCCGCTGCATCGGGACGGCCAACTACTCCACACTCGCGCACCGCGGGATGCTCCAGCAGTACCGCCTCCACCTCGGCCGGCGCCACGGGGAATCCTTTGTACTTGATCATTTCCTTGCGCCGGTCCACGACGCGGTAAAAGCCCTCGCCGTCGCGCGTCACAATGTCACCCGACCAGTACCATCCATCGCGCAGCACGGCCGCGGTCGCGTCCGGCTCTTTCCAGTAACCCNNCCCGCAGACGTCTCCGGATCGGCTTGCCCAATCACCCGGCACTCCGTCTGCGCCAGCGGATGCCCGATCGAATCCGGCCGGTACAGTTCCGGCTCCAGATAGCCCACATGGGTCACCGGCGAAGCTTCCGTCATCCCATATCCCTGACACACCAGAATGCCCGTCAGCGCCGTGAATCTTCGCGGCAGATCGGGCGCCAGCGGCGCCGCTCCGGACTTCACCCAGTGCACCCTGTGATCTTTCGGAAACTGTCCCCCCTCCGCCGCCAGGCACAGCGCGTTCATTGCCGGGGGCACGAGCGGCATCATGGTGATCGCCTCGTCCGTGAGCAACCGAGTCAGTTGAGGAACGCCGAAGCGCGGCATCAGCACCAGGGTCGCGCCCAGAATCAGCGCCGGGTTGAGCATCACATTCAAGCCGTAAATGTGATACAGAGGCAGGAAACAAAGAATGTTGTCGTTGGCGTTGAGGGGAGTCGCGCGTGGCCCCAGAAACTGATACACGTTGGCGATCAGATTGTGATGCGAAAGCATCACACCCTTGGGCAGCCCCGTCGTGCCGCTCGAATAAGGCAGCGCCGCCAGAGTCTTCTCCGATTCCTGATCGGGCAGCGGAAGCGTCGCGCTCATTGGCTTCAGCAGACTGGAAAACGGCTCGCTTCCACTTCCCTGCNNCCCGAGTTGCCCAACTGATGCCGTACTTCCCGTTCGCGATACGTCGGATTGAGCAGCGTCGGAATTCCCCCCGCCAGGGTTGCCGCGTGGTAAGCCGCACAGAACTCCCACGAATTGGCCAGAAAAATGGCGATCACCTCCCCGGGCTTCAACCCTGCCGCAACCAGACCGCGCGCCAGCGCTTCCACCGTCTCGCCATATTGCGCATACGTGAGCCGACGCCCGCACGAAGTATCCACCAGCGCCGTCTTCTCCGGATGCCGTCGGCAGGACGCCAGAACCGCATCGTGCACAAAGACGTTGTTGGGATCGGCGTAGAGTTGAGCGCGCAGCATGGCGGGATGATTGTAGCGGATCAGCGTAAAGATCCAGAGGTTCGAGGTCAGCTCGCCAGCTTGCGTAGAAATTCCTGTTCGTCCATGCGGTACTTGAAGGCTTTGCGCCCGTCGATGAACACGACTGGGACTTCGTCATTAAACTGCCGCCGCAGCTCGCTGTCGCTATCCACATCCACTTCCTGCCACGTGAACCCGCCGCGGCGAGAGAGCTTGGTAAGGCTCTCCTTCACCAACTCGCAGAGATGGCATCCCTTGCGCGAGTACACCACGACCTGGCGCGACTCTGGCACGCCGCGATTTTACCGTTACTGCCGCACTCTCTGGCAAGAAAAAACCGAAGCCTACCGTCTCTCCACGAAATGGCCTTCCCGCTTCAGGAGTAAAATCCGGAGTAAAATCCGAAGATGGTTGTCCTCGATTCCCACCCTCTGCGCGGCAAAGCCTGCCTTATCACCGGTGGCGCCCGGCGTCTCGGACGCGCCTCCGCCCTCGCTCTGGCCCAGGCCGGCGCCGATGTCGCCATCACTTTTCGCAGTTCCGCCCGCGACGCCCAGCGCACTGTCGTCGACCTCTCCAGCCTTGGCGTGCGCGCCTTCGCTTTGCACTGCGACGTCACCAACGAAGCCAGCGTCAAGTCCATGATGAAAGATGCCGGACGCGAACTCGGCCGCATCGACATCCTGGTCAACAACGCCGCCAACTATGCCACCGCTGACTTCGAGCGCCTCACCCTGCGCCAGTGGGATTCCATCTTCGCCTCCAACACCCGTGGACCCTTCCTGGTCTCTCGCGAAGCCCTCAAGTGGATGCGTCGAAAGCGCACCGGATCGCAGCGCTCAGAAGAAGTCGCAGCCAAAATCATTCACATGGGTTCTCTGGGCGGCCTGCGTCCCTGGGCCACGCACGCGCATTACTGCTCCTCCAAAGCCGCCCTGCACATGCTGACCAAGGTCATGGCCAAGGCGCTGGCTCCCGATATCGCCGTGAACGCGGTCGCGCCCGGCATGATCGATCTCGGCGAGAAGTCGGCCGCTGGGTTCATGAAGCGCATGGCCAAGCAGACTCCGATGCGGCGCAATGGCAGCAGTGACGAGATTGCCGCGGCGGTTCTGTTCTTCGCCACCGCACCCCAGTTC
>PLKR01000084.1 GCA_003140655.1 Acidobacteriaceae bacterium
ACAGGCACACTTTCGATTGAAGCACGACCTGATTTCAGTTGCAGCGTCGGGCCAAGATCATCCGTCGATCAGCAATGGATAAGAACTAATGGCCTGACGCTTTCCTGGCCTCTTTCTGGCCCCTCGCCAGTTCCGATTGACGATAGGCTCGCGGAGCCATCCCCNNTCCATCGTTTGAAGCCGCGGTAAAACCCGCTGTTATCGAGAAATCCGCAAGCCAGGGCAATCTCCTCCAGCGAGATATCGGTGGCGGTCATCAAGCGCATCGAGCGTTCGAACCGAGCCTTGTCCAGCAATTCAAGGTAGTTGGCACCCTCCAGTGAAAGGCGACGGTGGAGCGTCCGGGCACTGAGATTGAGAGCCTCCGCCGCGTCTCGCACGGAGATCACTCCGCGATCCATGAGCCTCGGCAGCGCATTCCAGAGTTTCGCGGTGATGGCATTTTTCTCTTCCACCAGATTCTTGTGCGTGGTCTCCGCCTCCCGGGCCAGGAGCGCGTGCAGCGCCGAGTGGCGATTGCGCATGCGCAGATCCAAATGGGACCGCGGGAAAATGAGCCGGCTCTGCTTGGCTCCAAATCGGCAAGGGGCTCCAAGATGCTTCCGGTACGCGGCCGCATGGACCGGCGCGGGAAAATCGAACTCGGCCCGCTCCAGCGAAAACCGGCCCACGACTTCGCTTTTGGCGACGCTCAGTATGCTGGCAAATGTGCGCTCGACCACGATCCGCCAAATTTCCGGGTCGGGATCGTCCGTACTCACGATCACGCACGCCTCCTCGCGGACTTCTTTCAGCTCAATCCGCTGCCAATCCGAAATCAGGAGAAAATACCGGCCAAGCACCCTTAAGGCCTCGCCCCAGGTTTCCGAATGCGCGATGAGATGGCCGAGGACGCCGTGAGAATTGCTGGAGTAATCCGCTCCGACCGCGAGGCCGAGGGCGGGGTCGCGCGTCATCTCCAAGGCGGCTTTCAAACTCCGTTTCATCGCTTCAACCGGTATCCGCGCATCCGGATCAGTCGGAGTCTTGGCCTCGACTCCGGCAAGGCGGCTGAACGTCGCAACGGAATGTCCGCTCCGCTCCAGGTACCCGACCAGGCCGGAGAATATCCCGACATGCACGCTGTTGCGATTGGCGGACGTCACGACCAGCCAGCGTGTCCCGGCATGGCAGCATCAGCAATGTTTTTGGCGCGAGCCGCCACTGCGCCCTTCCCACCGATCTGCTAATCTTTGGAAGTCCAAAACGCCTATGAATTCAAATCAAACATCCGACCCAACCGCTCGCCAACTCACCCGTCCCTCGGAAAAATCAATGCCGGGGGTCCACGCCATTCGCACGGGATTCGTGCAGGTCCGCAAAGCTCAGCAGCAATCAAAGGGAAAAGGCCTAGCCCGTATCGCCAACATGCTCGTTGACCCGGAGTGGACCGAGTGGCTTCCCATCTACGCTTGGGCGATCGAGCATGAGGAAGGAGTGATCCTCGTCGATACGGGGGAAACCTCGCGAGTCCACCAGCAGGGCTACTTCCCGGGCTGGCACCCGTTTTACCGGCGGGCCACGCATTTTTCCGTTCACGCCGACGAAGAGATTGGAACCCAGCTGCGCAACCTGGGGATCAGTCCCAGAGATGTCCGCCAAGTCGTACTGACGCATCTCCACACAGATCATGCGGGCGGCCTGAAAGACCTGACCAGCGCCCGCTCCTGGGTATCGGAACAGGAATTCAAGCGAGCCTCCGGATTCGGCGGAAGAATCCAGGGTTACCTGCCTCACCGCTGGCCGAGGTGGTGGGAGCCGAGTTTCATCCGGTTCGACGGAGGCGCCTTCGGTCCGTTTGGGCAGAGCATGTCTCTGACGAAGTCGGGTGATGTTCTCATCGTGCCGACGCCTGGGCACACGCCACACCATGTCTCGGTCGTGGTCCGTGGCTCGCCCACGTTGTTCATCGCCGGCGACACGAGCTACAGCCAAGAATTGCTCATTGCTGGAAAAAGCGACGGCGTCAGTCCCAGCGAGGATGTCGCGAAAACGACCCTGGCCAAGATCGCGGCACTAGCGAGGGAACGGCCTCTCGTCTATCTGCCCTCGCACGATCCGCAAAGTGAGGAGCGACTCCTGAATCGTTCCGTTCTCGCAATCGAAAAGGCCGGCCTCTGCTGAGTGCACGGCCGTGAAGACCTCCCTGCGTGGCGGTATCGGCAATGTTATTGGCGCTTGGCGCCACTGCGCACTTCCCGTCGAGCTGCTATCTTGCTGGCGAGCCGAACGAAATCGTTTGGCCCAACTCAAACCAAAACAAATCATGATTATCACCTCTCTCATTTTAGCAGCAATCGTCCTCTTGGTCGGATACGATACTTCGATCCAGGAAGGTTGATCCACCACCGGTGACTCTCAAAGGGCCTGCTTCTGGCCAGAAATTTTCCCATGAAAAACGAACGAATCCTTATTTCCCACAAGGGAGGTCCGTCAGTCTTGAAGCTAATCGCCGATGAGGTGAATCCGCCGCACTCCAGCGAGGTTCTCATTCGGGTCAAGGCCGCCGGCGTCTCCTTTGCAGACGTCATGGTCCGGGAAGGCGTCTACCCTGGAGTCAAACTTCCCGTGACACCTGGCTACGATGTGGTCGGCGAGGTCGAGTCGGTCGGTGATGACGTGCGGGATTTTCGTCGCGGGGATCGCGTGGCCGCGATGACGGTCGTCGGAGGATATACTCGCTATCTTTCAGTGCCGGCGGCGCACGTCGTTCACGTCCCCAAGGACTTGGACTCTGGGGAAGCAGTCAGCGTGGTGCTCAATTACTTGACCGCCTATCAGATGATCAAGCGTTGCACTCATGTGGCGGCGGGTGACTCCATCCTGGTCCATGGGGCCGCGGGCGGAGTGGGAACGGCTCTCCTTCAACTTGCAAAGATCGAAGGACTGAAGGCGTTTGGAACGGCTTCAACGGCCAAGCTCAAGCTAGTGGAGGAATTGGGCGGTGTGCCGATCGACTACGCGAACGAGGATTTCGTAGCACGCATCAGGCGGGATACTCCGGACGGTGTGGCGGCTGCCTTTGATTTTGTCGCCGGATCACATGCCAAGCGCTCGTACCTAGCCCTGCGATCAACGGGGACGCTCGTTTGCTATGGTGCATTTGGTGCGACCAAGGATGGCCGAATTCACCTGTTGAGGGCATTGCATACCTACCTCCGCGACCCGTCCTTCAAGCCGATGGCCCTCCTCGGTACCAACAAGGGCTGCGTTGGCTACAATGTTCGTCAATGGCGCGATGCTCGTCCCGCGATGTATGCCGCGGACCTTGCGACCTTGTTTAAACTGCTCAAAGAGGGCCGAATTGCGCCAATCATCGGCGCGCGCTTCCCGCTCGAGAAAGCTTTCGAGGCGCACGACCTGCTCAACAAGCGGGGCATTACAGGAAAGATCGTGCTGGATTGTTGAGTTTGAGGCCATTGGTGAGGCGAGCCTAAGGGATCATCCCATACTCGGTGAGTTTCATGGTTTCCTCCGCCAACGCGGATTCACAATCAGCCTTTTCCGAGCCGCCCTGGCAAAAAGGATCAAACGCGTGCGAAGGCAAAGCACGATTGCCCCCATACCTTGATCGCCTCGTTGTGATCTTTGCCCGATATGCCACTTCAACTGGCAAATCCGTTCTTCGAATCTCTTCTTGAGAGGAGAAAATTGGCAAAGAGGGAGGGACCTATCCGGCGGTTAAATCTCCACTCAACTTTTCTCCCACCCGACAATATACAATCTCCCTCGTAAAGACATGCCCTTCAGCTCTCGAAAAGACGGCTCTTGATCAAAGATTGGGGACACGGGGCGTTGGAAGCGCCACCGTGTCCCCTTCGTGACTACTAATCTAGCGCTCCCTGGATACCGCATTTTCCAGGTGCAGGGCAATATCATGCTGATGCGGGTTTACGCTCGGGCGTTGGAAGCGCCTGTGCTGAGCCCTTGCTGTGGAGGCGATCGCCTCCACAGCAAGGGCT
>PLKR01000567.1:0-152 GCA_003140655.1 Acidobacteriaceae bacterium
CAGCCTGCCGGTGGTGATTCCACCGGAATCGATGGCGAACATCCTGGCCAACGTGATGGGAGGTCTCAACATGCGCAACCTGCGTGTGGCTGAGACTGAGAAATATGCGCACGTGACATACTTTTTCAATGGTGGCGTGGAGCAGCCGTTTC
>PLKR01000567.1:306-10046 GCA_003140655.1 Acidobacteriaceae bacterium
GGTCCGCACACGGCGCACACCACCAATCCGGTGCCATTCATCGTGGTCGCGGAGGATGCCAAGCAGTTCACGCTCACACCCAACGGCTCGCTGCGGGATATTTCGCCGACCATGCTGGGGATGCTCGGCGTCGACGAGCCAAAAGAGATGACGGGGCACGATCTGCGCGTCTTCCTGAAGAATAATCAGAAACGTTAATTCGATGAAACTTCTGATAGTCGTTCATCACCACTTTGATTTGTGGGATGTGCCCACATGGTTTCCCGAGAAACTGCGAGCAGATTTCCCTCAGATCGAGGTGGCGCACAGAACGAATTATGATGGCGTTGATGAACATCTTCGTGACTCCGAAATCATCTTCGCGTTCTCGCTTCGCCCCGAGCAGCGGCGTGTCTACTGGCCCCCGAGGAAGGATCGTCCGCTTCGTGCTACAGTTTTCTCGCGGGCAATTGTGTTTGCCTGAATGCCATGGAACCGCGGCTGATTTGGATCAATTTGCTAGTGAAGCTGGGCGTGGCTGCGGCCGTGTCCAGCAGCCTGGTGCGTTCTGTGGAGTTCAAGTCTCTTCTGTTTCGCGAAGAACGCTCGCTACGCCAGAAGATTTATCTGGTTCTGTGGTTTGGGTTGCCGATTACGATCGGCGTGTGGATCCGGTTCTCGGCCAAAAGCTTCCTCGCCGGAGATTTAAGTTTCGAAACCGCGCTTTTGCTGGGAGTGATCGGCGGGCGCTGGGCGGGAGTTCTGGGAGGCATATTGATGGCCCTGCCCGCACTTGTACACGGCGAGTGGGCGACCCTGCCCTTTGGCGTGCTCTGCGGATTTATCGCCGGCCAACTGCGAACCATGGCGCTTGATAAAGATGACATCTGGTCATTTTCTCCCTTCATTGACCTCAGCATTTACCGCCTGATCCGCCGCAACCTGCCGACGCCGCGCTTGTTCGACTGGCAGATCATGTTTTTTACCACGATCATCGGGCTGCGCTTCGTGCAAAGCCAGTTCTCGCGATATTTCCCCCATTCCATTTTCAGCATGGACAGCAGCAATTTGTGGGTCGAGGCGGCGATCTATGCNNCTGGAGGAGCAGGAGCGGCTGTTGTTGCACGCGCGTATGGAAGCGCTGCAAAACCAGATCAATCCTCATTTCCTTTTCAATACCCTGAACTCAATCTCCTCTCTGGTGCGCTTCGATCCAGATAAAGCACGCGATGTGATTTCTAAACTGGCCACCATTCTCCGCCGTTTGCTCAACAGCCCGGACTCCTTCGTGCCCCTTCGGGAAGAAGTGGAATTCATCGACAACTATCTCGACATTGAAGTGGTGCGTTTCGGACCCGATAAACTCCGGGTAGTGAAGGAACTCGACCCGGCATCGCTCGACGTCATGGTTCCCAGCATGCTTTTGCAGCCGCTGGTGGAGAACTCGATCAAGCATGGACTTTCCTCCATGGTGGAAGGTGGCAGCATCTACCTGCGCAGCCGCTTGTCGGATTCCGGCTTGGTCATTGAAGTGGAAGACGACGGCGTGGGCATGGCGGCGACGCAACTCGTGGAATCAACGAGTACGCGAGGCGCCGGCATTGGCATGGCCAACATTTCTGAGCGGCTGCAGGTGCTGTATGGAGATACGGCGCGCATGACCATTGACAGCCACGAAGGGAAGGGAACCCTGGTGCGCATCCGCTTGCCGCTCCTGCAGGCGATGGGAGCGGTTCCGGAGGGTTTCTACGAAGAGCGCTCGAGCACGCGCCGATAAAAATCCTCGTATTGGGGAACAATCCTGCTGGAGCAAAAACGGGCCTGTGCGGCGGNNTAGCGGGCCATGGTATCCACGTCGCCGACGTCGGCCAGATATCCGCTAATGCCGTGTTCGATCACTTCTGAAACGCCGCCGGTGCGGGTGGCGATGGGGACGACTTCACAGGCCATCCCTTCCAGTGCCGCCAGACCAAAGGATTCCAACTCACTCGGCATCAGCAGGATGTCAGCGATCCCAAGCTTCTCCTGCACCTCATCCTGTTTGCCCAGGAAGAGAACGTCTTCATGGATTCCCTTTTGTACGGCCAACCATTCTGCCACCGAACGGTCCGGGCCGTCGCCGATCAACAATAGTTTCGATGGAACTTGCTTGCGCACACGATCGAAAATCTCGACCACATCCGAGACGCGCTTCACCGGCCGAAAATTGGAAAGGTGTACCAGCAGCCGCTCTTCCTTGGGCGCATACTCGAGGCGAAGTTCGGCGGAATTCTTGGGCCTGCAGTACACGTCGCAATTCACTGAGTTGTAGATCACTTCAATCTCTTTCCTTACATCGAAGACCCGCATGGTGCGATCGCGGAGGTAGTTGGAGACGGCGGTGACGCCGTCGCTCTGGTTAATGGAATAGCGGGTGATGGGCAGGTAGGAGCGGTCCAGCCCCACCAGTGTGATGTCCGTGCCATGCAACGTGGTAACGAAGGGCAGGCGGCGTCCTCGCGGACCATCGCCCAGCATCTGGCGTGCAAGCAGTGCGCTTACGGAGTGCGGGATCGCATAGTGAACGTGCAGCAGGTCAAGATCGTACAACTGGGCTACCTCAGCCATCCGTGTGGCCAGCGCCAGATCGTACGGTGGATAATCGAACAGCGGGTAGCGCGACACTTCGACTTCGTGGTAGTGAATGTTGGGTTCCTGCCCGCGCAGCCGGATAGGCTGGGCATAGGAGATGAAATGAATCTCGTGGCCGCGCTGGGCCAGTTCCAAACCGAGTTCGGTGGCCACCACGCCGCTGCCGCCGTAGGTGGGATAACAAGTGATCCCAATCTTCATTCCGCTATAGTCCACCCTTTCCAGTGGCCCTGTAAGGTTCTGTAATTCGATGGCAGGAAACAACAGAGGATGCAGATTCTACAGGGCGGAGCGTCCTGGGTGGGGAAAAAGCGGCTTGGAGCGCCGGACTTACTTGGTCACTTTTGGCCCGGGCTTGGAAAGGCCAGGGTCCAGCTTATCCAGGTGAGCCTGGAAGCGTTCTTTGGTATCTGCCGGCAGACCCGAGAATTCGACGCCCATGCCGACGCCGGGATCGCGCGTGCGAATGGTAGCGGAGGAACTGACGCGCTCCTGGTCGATCCAGAAATCCACTCGCAACACCGTGGAAAGATGCAAGGGCATGGCGGTCTCAACATAACAACCGTTTCCGCTGATGTCGGTGGCGTTGACCCGCATCGGCGTGTTCACGCGTTCATCGCGGAATTCCAGCGGGAACGACATCTTATGGCGTTGAAACTTTCTGCGATTGTCAGCGGGAGGAGCTGGCAGGTTGGACCGCATCCCCGCGGGCAAGTGGGAAACCCACGGGCACTCCTGATCCGCCACCAACTGAACCCCAACCTGAACTTTCTTTAATCCCGCGCCGTCCATCACCCAGATTACTTTACAGCGAGCCTTCTTCGTCTCGTATTGAACGCCGATGACGTCACCCACCTTCAACGCATGATCGAGGCCGGAAATGCAGGCTCCCGTGATGCTGACATTCTGGGCGGTGGCATTCTGATGGAAGGGCTGGTCGTTAGCTCCCATGCCCCACACACGTATGCGCAGGTCCAAGGTCGCACGCGGGGCTGCCCCAGAGGCAGACATGATAATGCCTCCCAGCTTGAATATTCTGAGCTGGATCTAGTGCGATGATAACCCTGAGGGAGGGTTGACTTAACGTTACCAAAGTTACTGCGAGCCGAGGGCGGTTTTTGCAACCGGAAAGCCCTATGCGCCGGCTCCGGCTGGAATCAGGTCGCGGTAGGAAATCAAGTCAATCCCTTGCTGCAACAGCAACTCGCGTGCCTCGGGCATGGTCAAAACGCGCAACTCGGTCTCCCGTGATGCGCGCAGGCGAGTCTTGGCCGACTTCAGATCATCATCGTTATAGCCTGGATGACAGACGAATTCCCATGTGCCTTCGGGCATGATTGCGGCGATGCAGCGGAAGAGCTTTTCATCCAGCACGCCAGTCACGACGATGCCGAGCGTGCCATCGGGAGTCGCCAAGCTCTCCCGGCTAGCTGAGTCGCGGAACTTAGTGGCAAGAGCGCGGAGAATTCGTACCTCGGCATAGCGGGTCCAAAGGCTGGGCCGAGTCAACAGTTCACTGGACTTCAGCGGCTTGCGCGGGCCGAACGGATTGCGAATTGCGCGCACGCCGCAGGCCCGGGCGGCGCGCAGCAGAGGCCGCAGCACCGCCGGAAACAAGTGCGTATGTTTGTGGGTATCCAGGTGCGAGACGCTGACGCCGGCCGATTGCAGCTTGCGAATCTGCGCGCTCGCCTCGGCTTCGATTTCGCCCGGATCCAGGCGGCCAGCCAGAGCACGGGCGACGAAAGATGGCAGCCCATCGTGGAAGCGGGGACCGCCGGAATGTGCAGAAATAATGGAAGGCAATAGTTTCGCAGCAAGAACCGGCTCGCCGTCCACCAGTACGACGTGGCAGCCTACGCTGAGACGAGGAACAGATTTCGCCAAATGCACCGCATCTTCGAAGGCGTTCCCGTTGGCCATCAGCGTGGAGGAAGTCACGATTCCGTGAGTATGAGCTTCGACGATGGCGCGATTGACGCCTGCGGTGAAGCCAAAATCATCGGCATTGACGATCAGACGGCGCACCGCGTCAGTCTAGCAGGGGACTCAAACGCCGTCCCCTCCTCCAGATCTTCACGAAGCAAAGCGATGAAAACTGATTGAGCCGGATACTGCCGAGGTCAGATCGCTCCGATGTCCGATTGTTGGTCCATATCGAATTGTCCTTCTGCCGGCTTGTCCCTAACTTTGGCTCCCCCGTTTGAGGGTTCATCAGCAGTCTTTTTGGGTTTAGACTAATGCCCTTCTCCCCGCAATATCCAATCCACGCTCAGGTGAAAACGATCGGACAGCAGAATCAACATCTCTAGATGAGGAGCAGGTTTCCCTCGCTCAATCTTCGAGAGATGCCCCTGGGTAACGTGGACGTCAGTACGCAATTCCTCCTGCAGAATCTCTCCGTATCGCTGTCATTGAAAACAAACCACTTCTTGGCTTTGTTTGGAAAAAAGCTATCTCCCCCTTCCCAGATTGATGTTGAGCGGAGGCGGCACCGTCTCTCCTCTGCGCTGTCGTTGCAGACGCTCCAACTGATCCATCGCGTGATGGAGTTGCCTGTCCAGATGAGCTTCGTAGCGCAGGAGTTTGTCGGTTGCATCCACGGGCGGCAACCAACCAAAGCCGGACCGAAAGGCAAGTCTGGATTTCAATCGTTGATACCCCAGTACATGTTGGCTTCGTTTCGCAAAACCACGTTATTTTCATCCAGTGTCAAAAAATCGGAACTGCCCGGTCTGTAGTTGCCCGGCTGGCGCAAGCGCGGAGGACTCCACGCGGCCTTCGAGCACCCATGTCATTGCCTCGGTGGAGCTATTGCGCTCGCAGCAGTTGCTCCCTGCCACGATCCCTAGAAATAACGGGAGACGTGACATGAGGGCTCCCGATCCTGTTTTACAGGCCCTTATCTTTCAGAAACAAGGACCAGTCCAAGGCCCGTCGCAACTCCCGATTATCGTCGGCGAGAACCCGGTGGAGGTGGCGGTTTCACGATCGTCCTTGCGAGCAGCTGGGGTTCACCTATTCGGGCAGTAACACCTGGGATAGTCTCTGCAGCAGAGCGTGCAACCGCTGGAGCGTTTTAGCCCAACGGGCGTGTTCGCGTTCGTCGTCCGCGTTCGAACTGGCAGAACCGGGTTGCGGGAATCCCCTCTAACAGGGAACAATGCTGGGAATTTGCGACTCGTTTCCGAGCCAAACTAGGGCAGTATCGCGTTTCATATAAGGTTATTCCGCTATTCCCGCCGATTCAGTCAGATCAGATCAGGGATTTATCAGGGAAGCGTTCCCTGACATTAAGGAGGAGGGGATGCCACAAAAGGCCGACCGACCAGGACGGCTGATCCCGATTCACCGAACTCAGAGGGACGCCAGATGTAACTTTTGTGTCTTTCTTCTTTTTTTGGGCGTTTGACATAATAACGATGCCGCTGCGCGGAATCCACTCGGGTACTACCTACGGTGTCCCTCCGCTGCCCTGTAGGAGGTCACATGGCGATAAAACCGTCACGTAAACCGGAGCATCACCCCTATCTTGTCTCCAAAAGAATCCGGGATCAAGTGCCCCTCATCATTTGTCACATGCGACGAGAATTCGAGACTTGCCAGGAACTGGGGGCCTGCATCACCGAGGAGCTCGACCGCATCATGGGACAGTATCTGGTCAAGGAGAGCGAGCGCGGCCTTTGGGCTCAACGCGACGAGGGTGAATTAACCCCCTCGTTGTGGGCCCGATTTGATGATCTAATTATTTGGCAGACAGTGTCCCTCGGTGACTTGATGGAGCACAGCCCAGTCGTTCAATTCCGCATTCAGCACTGGAAGATAATGTCCCTGGGAGTCGAGCGCTATCGACGATACAACTGGGCACGTTACAAGAACATGCGCATCTTACATCGCCTGGAGCTCCCTCCGATCGATCCTGAACTCAAACAGTTCAAGAAAACAACAGTTCGCGAATTGCAAATTGTCCTACAGGATTTACGTGGTCACTTTGCTAAGTCCCGACAAAGAACTAGTGCGGCGGATCTAATCGGTCGCTTCCGCCACATCATTGCTAAGAACAGGTGCGTGAACATACAAGGAAATCAGGCATCCTGGGAAATGTTTTTCGAGGCAAAGGCTCAATCCATTGAAAGATTAGTGACGCCAGATAAGCGGAGCAGGCCTGCGCAACTTTTTGATGACTGGGCCTCGTGGGCCACTACCTACAAGTTGGAATCGCTTCGCCAAAAAATTTCGCTGCAAAAGTTGTAGATATGAAACCCCTTCAAACAAACAGCGCCCTTCTTTGGGATTGGTTACGCTCCTAATCAGCAACAAGTCCGACGCTGGTAAGCGTTCGTTGGCCTTCGTCAGCTGATGTCGAGTGCCCTACGGAATCCTCCGTCATCGCTTGGCCCGTGGCGAAGCAGGGTGTGTGCCCTAGACCTCAGCGGAGTCCAAGGATTTCGAATTTACTATTCGGGCCGTTGCGCATACTGCTGGGTATGAAGATTCGCATTGAGGAGTTCAGGCCAGCATCGGCCTCATCCAGGAGGAAGCTGATGGAGCGACGGAGGGTCCCCGACAAGCCCGTACCCGCGCCAAACAGCCACGTCGGCTATTGCTCGCCACCTGAGGCCACCCGCTTCAGGAAGGGCGTTTCGGGCAATCCACGCGGGCGTCCCAAAGGCAGTTTGAATGTGGCCACCGTACTCACGAGGACGCTTCGGGAGAAGGTCGCCATCAACGAGAACGGGCGGCGAAGAACTATAACGAAGCTGGAAGCGGCGCTCAAACAACTGGTGGACAAGGCCACGGCCGGCGATCTCCGCGCGCTTCGTCATTTGACTGCCCTCGCCCAAGACGCCGAGGCTCAGCAGAATGCCCGCGAGGCCCAACTGGAAGATCTTGGCGAATTAGATCGTGCCGTGATGCAAGGGATTTTGCGGCGATTTCAGGTCAGCGAAGCACAAGGAAATCCGTCCGAGGGAGAGGATCCACTGTGATGTTGAGCGTTGCTGACTATCAGGTGATATGCCGTAATGATTTTTACACGTTCATGCATCGTGGTTTCTGCGAGCTTAATCGAGACTCTCTGTTCTCCCACAACTGGCACAATGAGCTGATCGCATCCAAGCTGCAGGCCTGCCTCGATGGGCAAATCACGCGGCTTATCATCAATCTGCCGCCGAGATCTTTGAAATCTCATGCCGCAACAATCTGCTTCCCGGCGTACGTGCTCGGACACAAGCCGAGCGCACAGATCATCTGCGCCAGCTACGGCCAACAGCTTGCTGATAAACACTCGCTGGACTGCCGAACGTTGATGGGGAGCGAGTGGTATCGCGGGTTGTTCCCGGCTCAGCTTTCCCCTCGGAAGCAATCCGTGCAGGAATTTCTGACTACCGCGAATGGCTTTCGTCTGGCCACGTCGGTAGGCGGCGTTCTCACCGGCCGAGGGGCCGATTTCATCATCATCGATGACCCGCTGAAACCGGACGAGGCCGTTTCGCCAACCCGGCGCCAAGCGGTCAACGAGTGGTATGACCACACCCTATACACCCGGCTGAACGACAAGCGCAAGGGCGTCATTATCATCATCATGCAACGTCTCCACGAAGACGACCTGGTCGGGCACGTGCTCGAGCAAGAACATTGGGAATGGGTGCGACTGCCGGCCATAGCAGAAGCGGATGAAACTCACCAAATCGTATCTCCTTTTCGCCAACGGACCGTGCGGCGCCGAGCTGGTGAAGCGCTTCACCCAGAGCGCGAACCATTGGAGGTTCTCGAAAATCTGCGGCGGACCCTGGGGGAGTACAACTTCGCCGGCCAATATCAGCAAGAGCCAGCGCCACGCGGAGGCGGCATGGTGCAGGAGGAATGGTTCCGAAGCTATGTCCCCGGCGAAGAGCCGTCCCGTTTCGATCTAATTGTCCAGAGTTGGGACACTGCGAACAAAAGCACTGAATTGAACGACTACAGTGTTTGCACTACCTGGGGGGTGAAAAATAAGAAGATCTACCTGCTGCATGTGCTGCGAAGGCGCATGGACTATCCCGATCTGAAGCGGGCAGTGCGCGAACTGGCTGAGCGCTTTCATCCGGCGAATATTTTGATCGAGGACAAGGCGTCCGGAACGCAATTGATTCAGGAACTGATTCGAGATAACGTCTACAGTGTCACGCGCTACGAGCCCACCATGGAGAAAGTAATCCGGTTGCACTCGATCACCATCCCCATCCGAAATGGATTCGTATATCTGCCGACCGAATCGGATTGGCTCGCAGCCTATTTGCACGAGCTGACGACGTTTCCGAACGGCAAGCATGATGATCAGGCGGACTCCACGTCGCAGGCTCTCCATTGGCTCATTCAGCAAACTCCGATGTATGCAGTGTTGGATTGCTACAAACAAAAAGCGTTGGCCGAAAAGCTTGGGTTGCCTACAGGCTACGAATTCACGCAGTGGGACGAGGGAGAAGAGATCCTGGCGAGAAACAATAAAACCGGACACGAGATTCGGTGGACGGGTCAAATCTGGGTTGACGCGCGCTCGAACGCTCCGTTAGGGCAATCAGAAACCTGTCCCAGTTGCGGCGCCGGTGGGGCCGTAACATTACGGCACAGTAACCAAAAGCGATGTCAACAATGCGGCAAACAATGGCCGCCTATATCCCGGGTTCAACCACTGCTGACTAGAAGAGACGTCCTCAGCGGGACGGAATTCTAGGCGGCATCAAGGGTTTTTCGGGATGATGTCCGCGGTGGTGAAGATTTGGTGCGCGCAGGCCGCAAAATGGCCGCTGTGGTTCGTCAAAACGCCACGTCCTGTAAGAGCTTTCCTCCGCGTGGTGATCAACCCCATGATTCAAGATTCGTTGCTGCTGCAGATGTTACTTCAAGGCACGGCTCGGCCAACCTTCGGCAGGTAGGCGCCTGGCGTCTTACCGGTTTCGGGAGTCGGGGCGGGACGCCCCCAAGACAGCCGCCGGGACGGCGGCGCTACCCGCGGCCCGCTTCTACGCTCCCTCGATTCCGCAATCAGAAGCTTTGGCCGGCGTGCGTTGCAGCTCGCGAGCCCAGGATCACTGAAGACCGCGAGATCGAGCCCACCATTTCGCGCAATCGCTCGCGATCTCCTTCCG
>PLKR01000515.1:0-2726 GCA_003140655.1 Acidobacteriaceae bacterium
TCGTTGACGGTGACCACGTGCACGCCGCGTCCGCTGAGGGCATTGAGATAGACCGGGAGAGTGGCGACCAGGGTTTTGCCTTCGCCCGTCTTCATTTCCGAGATCATGCCCTGGTGCTGCACCATGCCCCCGATCAACTGCACATCGAAGTGGCGCATGTTGAGCACCCGGCGTCCAGCCTCACGCACCACGGCGAAGGCTTCTTCTAGAATTTCGTCCAGAACTTCCTGCAGGGCTTCATATTGCTCTTTCTCGAGCCGCTTCGCGCGGTCGGGATCGGTTTCTGCCTCGGCGTCTGATGCCGCACCGCCGCCGGCATGACTCAACCGCTCCTGAATTCGCTTCCGGAAGGCTTCCGTTTTGGCGCGCAGTTCAGCATCGGTGAGCTTCTGCGTCTGGGATTCGAGGGCATTGATGGCCTCAACCCGGGGCATCAAGCTCTTGATGACCCGCTCGTTTTTGGTCCCAAAGACCTTGCCGATCAGAGTGTTAATCAAACGGTGAAGTCCTTCTTGAGGGTGGTAACTGCCCCAGCATATCTCTTTTAGCCTAGCATATTTAGATGCGCCGGACAGGCGTCAGGAACACGTGACGGAAGTTATTCACCGCCGAGAACGCAAAGAGCGCTGCGAGAATCAGAGGAGATGCTGCCTCGAAATCGCCAGCGATCCCGTCACCTCGGCGGTAAGCAGATTTTTCGTGTATATTCCACACGTCTCATGCCCACTTTCTACGACCGTTTTGTCGAATGCGCGGAGCGCTGGCCGGAACACGTCGCACTGGAACTTCAGCGCCACGATCAGATCGAGAGTTGCACGTACGACGAGCTCCGCCGCATGGCCGAATCCGTCGGACGATGGATCACCGAAAACGGATTCGTGCGCGGGTCGCGGCTGGCCATCGTGGCGGATAACCATCCGCGGTGGGTGGCGGCATATCTCGGGACTATCGCGGCGGGATGTACGGTGGTCCCGCTCGATACTGCGCTGCACGCCGACCAACTGACCAGGCTACTGAAAGACAGCGGCAGCTCTGCCCTGTTCTGCGACGCGAGGCACGCTCAAGAATCGCGGCAGGCGGTTGCGGGCCTGAACGTGGGGCTCGTCCTCATGGACCCGGACCGCATGACTAAACACGCGATCCATGAGATCTGGCTGGGAAATCTGCCTGCGATTTTCGCCGGCGGGCCAGGAAAGTTCCAGCCTGCGCCTTCCACCGCCGACGACCTCGCTTCCCTGCTCTATACCTCGGGAACCACCGCCGACCCCAAGGGCGTGATGCTTACCCACGCCAACTTTCTGGGTGAAGTGGAAGCAGTGTTCAATTGGGTTGACATAGGACCGTCGGATGCCTTGCTAGGCGTGCTGCCCATGTTTCACGTGCTCGCACAAATGGCCAATCTGCTTCTGCCGCTAGTGAAAGGTTCGCGCGTGGTGTATCTGGAAGCTTTGAACACGACCGAGCTTTTGCGAGCTTTGCGCGAACGCAATATCACCGCCTTCGCCGTGGTGCCGCAATTCTTTTATCTGATTCACGAGCGCATCTTCCAGGAGGTCGAGAAGCGAGGNNTGAGGATTAACGCCGGTTCGATTCTGTTTAGCAAGGTCCATGAAACCCTCGGCAAGAAGATGCGCTATCTGGTCACGGGAGGTTCGCGCTTCGACCCGGAGATCGCGAAGGACTTTTACGATCTCGGCATTGACGTGCTGCAGGCCTACGGCCTGACGGAAACAACCGCGGCGGTGTTTGCAAATTCGCCGGACAACAATGTCATCGGATCGGTAGGCAAAGCCATGAAGGGCGTAGAGGCCACGATCGTTTTCCCGACCAACGACCCGCAACCGCAGGAAGACGACAGCCCAGCCACGGGCGAAATCGCATTGCGCGGGGCGCTCGTGATGCAGGGCTACTGGAACCGCCCGGATGCAACCGCGGCAGTGCTGCGCGACGGATGGTTCTACACGGGCGATCTCGGCTACTTCGACGCCGACGGTAACTTGTTCCTTACTGGTCGCAAGAAAGAATTGATTGTGCTCAGCAACGGGAAGAATATTTATCCCGAGGAGGTTGAGGCGCATTATCTGAAATCGCCGTACATCAAAGAACTGGCCGTGATGGGGTTGGAAGGCAAGCCCGGGGAAGGCGGCGACCGGCTGCACGCCGTGATCGTTCCCAACTTCGATGTGCTTCGCCAGAAAAAGATTGTGAACGCCAGGGAAGTTATCCGGTACGACATCGAAAGCCTGTCGCAGCAGATCGCTTCCACCAAGCGCATTGGCAGTTATGAGATCTGGCAGGAAGACTTGCCTCGCACCACTACACGCAAGATCAAGCGCTTCGAAGTGGAGAAACGCGTAAGGGCGAAGCAGACGCGGAAAGTCGCAGATGATTCTGAGTTGCCCACCGAACGGCCATTGACCGACGACGAGACGGCATGGCTCGATCAGCCTGACGTGCAGCGGACGCTGGCGATTGTGCGCGAGGCGTCGCGCACGGCGCCGCCAACCTTGCGGCCTACTCANNGTCGAAGAGTCACAGCTTGCCGGGATTTACACCGTGCGCGACCTCGTCGACGCCGTTCTGCAAAGCGCGGCCAGTGGAGCCGCCGCCCCGGGAACACGCACCACCTTTGCCGGGTGGAAGGCGATTCTGGCTGAGGAGCCGGATGCAAATGAGATACTTTCTCTGGTCCGGCCCCAGCCGATCAGCGCTGCATTCTGGTACAT
>PLKR01000515.1:2749-7275 GCA_003140655.1 Acidobacteriaceae bacterium
TGCTTTCATCCTTTCGTCCAATCATCAGAGCTATCTCGATCCGCTCATTCTGGCAAGCGTTTTGCCGCCGCCGGTGTTTGACAAGGTTTTTGCGGTGGGAACCAGCGAAATCTTCGGAAAAGGATTCATGCTGCGGCTGGCGCGTTCGCTGCGGGTTGTAGTCGTGGATCCGGACGCGAATCTCATTCCTGCCATGCGCGCTGGCGCATTCGGACTGCGGCAGGGTCGCCCGCTCATCCTTTATCCCGAAGGCGAGCGGTCGATTGACGGCACGCCGAAAATCTTCAAGAAGGGTGCGGCCATATTGTCTATTCACATGCAGACGCCGATTGTGCCCGTCGCGATTGAGGGGTTCTACGATGCGTGGCCAAGGAATAGACCATTCCAGAAATTCGCGCCGCTGAAGATCGTATTTGGCGATCCAATTGTTCCGCCGCCGGAGAGTGAGGCGTCGGAAGCAGCTTACGAGAAGCTGACTGCGGAGTTGAAGACGCGGGTAGTAGAGATGTGGGATAGGCTTCGGACTCAGACCTCCGACGAAGATTGATTACAGCCTTTCCTTCAGCTCGTCAACCAGAATCTTTGCAACGCCATAGAGCTCGATCAGCGGTCCCTTTTGAAATTCGATGTCATCCCGGCAGATATCGCTGTGCAGCGACCGGCAAAGTTGATAGGCGGCTCGAATTCGCTCCGCAGTCAAATAGGAAGCAACCCTGGTGGCTCCTTGATCAAAAAGCGGGGCGTTCGCCGATTGCTGGGCCGCCCAGGCCGTGTTGCGGATGCGATTCAGCGCGTCGCGGAAATCGGTCAGAACCCGCGGATCCACTTCTGCGGTCAGCAGCGGCTCCTGCAGCGCACTCAACTCTGCAATCGCGCTCGCCAGTCTCTCGGAAACGCTGGCCCATGGCAGCGATTCAATACTCACAGATCTGCCCCTGATTTGGACAATAATACGTTTCTCTCCGAGAGGACAGACCTCTGTAGAACATCTGCTTTCGCGCGACAGATTAGAGATCACAAAGAATGCTGACGTTGATTTGACGATTTTGCAACGATGGCGTGCTACTTCGCGCGCGGATGTGTCTGGTCGTACACTTGCAGCACGTGTTTCATCGAAAGCTGCGTGTAACGCTGTGTAGTCGCGAGGCGTTCGTGGCCAAGTAACTCCTGAATAGCGCGCAGGTCGGCGCCTTCTTCCAGCATGTGCGTGCCGAAAGCATGGCGCAGCGTGTGCGGGTGCACGTCGGGGGAAAGGCCTTTGGCGACGGCAATGTTCTTTATGATGCGTCCGACACTGCGCGTGGTGAGCCTGCCGCCACGCTGGTTGATGAGCAACGCAGTGGAGTGCTTGCTGGTTGCTTCAAGAAGTTTCTGGCGCTCGGGAAGATACGTCGCGAGTGCAGCCTTCACCGAATCTCCAAACGGAACGTAGCGTTCTTTTTTCCCCTTGCCACGAATAAGAATAGCCTCGGCACTCAGCCGGATGTCGTCGAGGTTGATGCCCGTGAGTTCCGAATTGCGGATGCCGCATCCGTAGAGCAGTTCCAGCATCAGCCGGTCGCGTTCGGGGAAAGCGGCCACTTCGGGCATCTGGCCGTCAATCACGGAATTCATTTCTTCAATCGTGGGCACGCGTGGAAGTTTCTTGGGAAGCTTCGGCGTGGCCACCAGCTTTGCCGGATTCTGCTCGACCACGCCCTCCCGCGCCAGCCAGCGATAGAGAGACCGCACCGCGGCCAAAGCGCGCGCTACGGACGTTTTGCTCAGCCCCCTCTCGTAGAGTTGCGAGAGAAATCCCCGTACAGTAATGTGGTCAATCTGTTTCCATCCCCGCGAACCGGCGTAGGCGGCGAAGAGCGCAAGATCACGGCTGTAAGCCTTGATGGTGTGAGGCGAGGCGTTGCGCTCGCGCAGATGACAGATAAAGTCGGCGACGGCTTTACCGACGGTGGTCTTGGCTTGCCTGCTCTCAATCATGAAATTCAGAACCTACCACGGAGGCACAGAGACACGGAGGAATTCATTGAAAGGCTTTCTCCGTGTCTCCGTGCCTCGGTGGTGAATTTTTCTTCGCTCTGAGTCTCATCTGGCCTTCGCCCTCGGATGATGCTTCTGATACACAGTTCTGAGGCGGTCGAGCGCCAAGTGCGTATAGACCTGCGTGGTGGAAATATCGGCATGGCCCAGGATNNGGCGAAGCCGCGCGCCCGGAAGCGGCCGAGGCAGCCCGCACCATCTGCCAAATACGTTGGCGCGTCAGCTTGCGCCCTCCGCGCGCGATGAACAGCAAAGGCGAATTCCGGGCGGAGGTGGCGACGGCCGCCAGAGTGGCGCAAGATTTCCCGCTTGGCTTTCCTGCCGCCAGGGCCGGGCGTGACTGGGACAAATACTCCGTGAGCGCGTCCTGCGCCGATTTACCCAGCGGCGCCACACGTTCCTTGTCGCCCTTGCCGCGAACAAGCATGTATCCGGCCTCGAGCTTCAGGTCTTCGAGTTTAGCGCCGATGATTTCCGAGACCCGCAGCGCGCCCGCGTAGAAAACTTCCAGCATAGCGCGATCGCGGGTTACCAGCGCGGCCGACTCTTTCGTGTTGCGCGCTGAACTGCCATGCAGCGTGAGCGGAGCTGCCAGCGTCGCTTCCATTTCGTCGCGAGNNTCGATTTTCTTATCCAGCAGCAGATAGCGATAGAGATGGCGCAGCGCCGAAAGTTTTCGTCCCACGCTGCGGCCATCTACTTGATGGGAGAAAAGCTGTTGCAGGAAATCGCGCACATCGGTGCGTCTCGCAGTGAGCAGGAGGCGCTTGCGTTTTTCCAGGAATTCTGAGAACTGGCAGATGTCCGTGGTGTAGGCGCTGACGGAAAGTGGCGCCAGTCCCTTCTCGATTCTCAAATAGTCGAGAAAACCGGAGAGCACGCGCGAGTTTGCTTCCGAAGCCATGATCAAGGGATGAATCAATCATGCGCGCTATCGAACGCTCGTGGAAGTGATCATGGGGATGCGGGCAGCGACCCGGCCGCGTCGTAGAGACGTAGCTTGCTACGTCTGGCCGGCGCTGCGCAGCAAATCCACGGCGAACAACGCTCCTTCCGGCGTCTCCTCGTGCTTGAAGTAAGCGAAAACGTCGCGGCCTGCCGCCAGATGCTCTCCGATACGTGCGACCATGCCGCGACGCTCATCTCCCGTGTAATTCGGCTTGCGGAATCTGTAGTAGACAAAGGCTGCGGTGACCACATCCGGGGTAGTGCGTTCTTCGGTCTCGGCCACGCACAGCGCGGCCCCATGCGACTTCAAAAGTTCCCACGTCGAGTCGGCGAACCAGGAGTCGTGACGGAATTCAAATGCCGCCGGCAACGTGCGGGGCAGAAGCGTTAGAAAACCCTTGAGCAGCGCAGCATCCGCCTTTAGATTCGGCGGCAACTGGAAGAGCACCGGTCCAAGCTTGCCGGCGGCAGCCAACGGCTCAATCGTCGCCAGGAAGCGCGGAACAAAATCTTCCGCGCCCTTCAAGCGCTTGATGTGAGTGATTACTTGGTGCGCCTTGATACCCAGGCGAAAGTGCGCCGGCGTTTCCTGAATCCAGTTCTGGATCGTAGTCTCCTTCACCAGTTGCCGGAAAGTAAAGTTCACCTCGACCGTGTTGAGCTGCGTAGCGTAGTGACTGAGAAACTTCTTCTGCGCGAGTTTGGCTGGATAGAAGTCGGGCTTCCAGCTTGGATAGGCCCATCCCGAAGTCCCGGCAAACAGTTGAGGCATGGCAGAGTCCCGAAGTAAGCCCTCGAAGTAAAGTCTCGAAGCAAAAATTCGGGGCGGACGGGATTATACCTTGCGCGCCCGCTTGAGCGCCCGTGGCCGCTTCCCAGCTTTCTTCACAGCCCGCCGGCGACTGTCCTCAGGCTCGTCTTCCGCCTGCGCGGCAATCGAGATTGTCGGCTCCGCTTTCGCATCCGCAGACGCCGCAACACCCTTCAGATCCGGCAACCGTTGCTTCAATTCGAGCACCGGGGCGAACAAGTCGCCCATCTTTTCCACACGCTGGACAACTTGCTTAGCTTCGAATACCAGCAGGTTCGCGTCTTTTTTCTTGAGGGCGCGCTCGACTTCCTCCCATGTCACCGGCGTCGAAACCGTTGGATGCTCTCGTGCGCGCAGCGAGTAGACAGCTACGGTGGTCTTGTGTTCGTCATTCTGGCTCCAATCCACGAAAACCTTTCCAGTCCGAACCTGCTTCTTCATCTCCGAGACCACCAGTTCGGGATGCTCCTGTTCGAGCAATTGCGCCAGAGCGTGGGAGAAGGTCTTGGTTAATTCGTAGTTGGTTGCAGTNNTCCGAAGTGCTCGAAGACTTCACGCAGCCACAGCCCGACCTGGCAGCATTGCACAATGTTGGCAGGCGGACCGGGATCGAGGTCGAAGACCATCATCGTCGGGCACGTGATGTCTTCCGCGAGAGCGAGTGACGGGTGCAGCTCAATCGCAGCCAGATTTGCCAGCCAGACCAGGGTAGCCAGATCGTCGGCGAGAA
>PLKR01000368.1 GCA_003140655.1 Acidobacteriaceae bacterium
TTTCGCGCAGAAACTCATACACGTTGACCAGGCCGGGGCCGGAGAGGATGCGTTCGTAACTGACGTGTTCGTAGCGGCTCGCCAGGAACCGCAATAGATCGATCTGCAATTCCCCTTGGGGTGCGAAATCCGCGTGCCCGCCCTCGCAGGCAAAAACCTGATGTTGACTGCCGTTCCAAAACAGTCCCGCTTCTCCCAAACCGGTTCCCGGCGCGATGACCGCCTGATTGCCAACCGACTGCGCGACTCGATTAAGAGGAACCAGATCCTGCGGACCGAGCGCCCCAATGCCCCATGCGTTTGCTTCCAGATCGTTGATCAACAAAGTGGCGGGTAGTTGAATCTGTTTCGCCAGGCGGGACTGTTCGATGATCCAGGGAAGATTGGAGGTCTCAACGCGTCCATTGTGTACGGGACCGGCAATTCCGAAACACGCGACATCTGGCCGGGTGGCGGAGTCTTGCAGAAACTTGGAGACAATCTCACCCAGTTCGCTGTATTCGCGGCTGGGAAAGACACGCTCGGAAATCAGCCGGAGATGGCCATTCTGGGGCTGAAAATAAGCCAGTCGAGCGTTGGTGCCCCCAATATCGCCAGCCAGGATCATTTCTCGAAGTTCCTCCAGCGCCGGCCGTCGCGCTCCAATAATTCGTCGGCCTCTTTCGGTCCCCACGTACCCGACGCGTAATTCGGGAAGTTCCGCGGGGGCAGCGCCTTCCACAGATCGAGCACCGGATTGACCACGCTCCAGCCCGCCTCCACCATGTCTGCCCGCTGAAACAGCGTCTGGTCGCCGATCATGCAATCGTGCAGCAGTCGCTCATAGCCGGTGCTGGGCTGCTTTCCAAAGTATTCCTGATATTCGAAGTTCATGTCCACTGTACCCAGGCGCATCACCTGCCCGGGCACTTTGGCCGCAAATTGCAGGGAAATGCCTTCTTCCGGCTGGATGTGCAGCACCAACTGGTTCGGCATCATGTGTTCCACCGAAGTATCCCGGAACAGCACGAATGGAGCCCGGCGGAACTGGATCACGATGTGGGTGTTGCGCGCCGGCATGCGCTTTCCCGTACGAAGGTAGAAGGGAACGTCGGCCCAACGCCAGTTGTCGATGAGCAGCTTCATCGCGACGAAGGTCTCGGTGCGCGAATCTGGTGCGACGTCGCTCTCGGAACGGTACGCGGTAACCTGCTCTCCACCTTCTGTTCCGTCGCCGTACTGTCCACGCACGGAGCGGCTCAGAACTTCCTCATCGCTGATGGGCTGGATGGCATGCAAAATCTTGGCCTGTTCGTCGCGCACCGCATTGGCATCGAACGAAATGGGCGGCTCCATCGCGGTCAGGCTGATGAGTTGCATGATGTGGTTTGGAACCATGTCGCGCATGGAGCCCGCGTGGTCGAAATAGCTGCCTCGGCCTTCCACGCCGACGGTTTCGGCAACGGAAATCTGTACGTGATCAATGTAGCGGCGGTTCCAGATGGGCTCGAAGATTCCGTTGGCAAAGCGGAACGCCATGATGTTCTGGACGGTTTCTTTGCCCAGGTAGTGATCGATCCGATAAATCTGCTTTTCCTCGGCGAGCTTGAGCAGTTGCTGATTGAGGGCTTTGGCCGATTCCAAGTCGTGACCGAATGGCTTTTCGATGATCACTCGGCGCCAGTGGTCGTTGTCTTGCCCCATCAGTCCGGTGGCCGCGAGCTTTTCAACAATGGGCCCGAAGAAACTCGGAGCCGTCGCCATGTAAAAGAAGACATTTTGATGGCTTGAGTGGTCGCGGTCGATGCGGGCAAGGCGATCCTTGATCTTCGGGTAAAGCTGGTCGTCATCGAAATTTCCGGCAAAATAATAGAAGCGGCGCGAGAAGTTCTCCCACGTGTCGGCGTTGATGCAGTCGCCGCAGTACTCTTTAACGTCGTCCAAGATTCTCTTGCGAAAATCCTCATCCGACATCTGCGCCCGGGCTACGCCCAGCACCGCGAACTCCTTCGCGAGCAAGTCCGCCCGGGCCAGGTTGTAGAGAGCGGGAATCAACAGGCGCGCCGTCAGATCCCCGGCGGCGCCGAAGATCACCATCACACAAGGATCTCCTTGTTTACCGACGAGCGGTGTAGCTGCCGCGGGCTGTTCCGCCACTTGAGCCATGATCAGATCCTCAGAATTCCCCGCCGATTAAGTTCTGGTTACGCGCTCTTCTTGATGGCGNNGTCAGCACATCCGCTGGCACCGCTTCCTCCAGAGCTGCTTGGATCGTCCAGCGCCCTTCGCCGGAATCCTGCACGTAGCCCTCGTATTCCGAGAGCGTCGGATTCTCGGTCAAAGCCATCGCCGTAAGATCGAGCAGCCACGAACTCACCACGCTGCCCCGCCGCCAAACTTCGGCGATATCCGGCAGGTTCAGATCGTAACGGATATCCTCCGGCAGTTCTTTGCTGGTAGCGTTCTTGAAGATGTCGAAGCCCTCGGCGTAAGCCTGCATCAGCCCGTATTCGATGCCGTTATGCACCATTTTGACAAAGTGGCCGGAGCCTGACGGACCGCAGTGAATGTAGCCTTCTTCCGCCGTGCTTTTTCCCGACGAGCTATCAAGTTTTTCCCGACCGGGCGTGCGCGGAATATCGCCCTTGCCAGGGGCCAGCGTCTTGAAGATAGGATCGAGCCGCTGCACCGCTTCTTTGGGTCCGCCAATCATCATGCAGTAACCGCGGTCGATGCCCCAGACGCCACCGCTGGTTCCCACGTCCACGTAGTGAATACCTTTGCCTTTGAGTTGACCCGCCCGGCGCACAT
>PLKR01000431.1:0-2264 GCA_003140655.1 Acidobacteriaceae bacterium
GGTTTGCCGCTCACGGGCGCAAAGTGGTCAAACGTCGCGGCGTCCTTGTACGGTGGCGACGGGCGGTCAACGTACGGGCGAAGAATGTCGCCGCGTTGCATGTAGTCGCAGGAGAAAATTACTTCCGCGACGGAGATTTTTGGCTGCACGTTGATGACGCGGATTTGTCCGGCATCGACATAGGAGGTGCCCATCTGTTTCAGCAGCTTCGTTTGCCATTTGAACCAGTTCACGTTGTCGGTGAGAATGTCCTTCTCGTGGCGCACCACCATGAAGCGGTCTCCCACGCGAACGCCCTGATCTTGTCCGCGATTGACAAACACCTTGTCCCNNCGAGCGAAGACCACCTTATATTCCGACTGTTCGCCGGAAATGAGGCGAATTTCGTCCGGCACTTTCTGATCGGCGATGAAGCCGGAGCAATTGACAGCGGAATAGCCGGGCTGCGACGAGAGCGAGTTGGGCTGCGGCAGATTTTGCGCCGAAGCGGCGGTTGCAAAAAGGAACAGCGGAAGAGATAAAGCTGCTAAGTTAGCGCGCATATGCAAAACTCCTTCGGAAATACGCCCTAGGGGCCGTGCGGAGACTGTGCTTAGCGAAATTAGCAGGGGTGAGCCAAGGCGTCAACGAAATGGCGGATGGCGCTTTACACATTTGATACTGCGGATTAACAGCTTTATTTATAATCAGTTACGAGGAGCAAACGCTCGATGAGTGGCCGGGTAAACGGATGGCGCGGATGAAGCGGTTGCGGCGGCTCTGCGCCGTGGCGGCGGGGAAGGATGCCCGAGAGATGCGCCGGCAGGTCCGTTTGGCGCTGCGGGAGACGCCTACGGTCGAGTTGCGGCTGGATTGGTTGCGGAGCAACGCCGAACGGGGGCGGTTCTTGCGGTGGCTTGGGCAACAGAAATTTGCGGGCGCGAAATTTATCGCTACGTGCCGGCGCGTGGAGGGCGGCGGGTGCTTTACCGGCGATGTCCGGGAAGAACTTAACTGGCTGGCGCGAGCGCGAGAGGCCGGTTGTTCCTGGTGCGATCTCGAGGTCGAGAGCATCCGTAAATTGCCGCGGCGATCGCTACAGGCGGCGCGGGAGGCGGGCGTGCCGAGCTGCGTGCTCTTGTCGGTGCACGACTTCGCGCGCACGCCACCGTTGCCGAAGTCGCTCGCTACGGGAATATATGCGGAGGCCGACGCGGTAAAAATTGCCGCGCATGCTGCGCGACTTGGCGATGGGCTGCGGCTGCTGCGGCTGGCTAAACAATCGCGAAATTTTGTGGGCGTGCCGATGGGAGAAGTGGGGCTGCCACTGCGCATGCTGGCATTGCGCGAGGGGAGTTCGCTGACGTACGCGCCGGTCGCGGACGCTACCGCCCCGGGTCAAGTCTCGTTGCGCGAGATGAAGGAGCTTTATCGCGTGCACCAACTGAATGGCGCGACGAAAGTCTATGGCGTGATTGGCGCGCCGATTGGACATTCGCTCTCTCCGCTGATGCACAACACGGGATTCGCGGCGCGGAGATTGAATGCCGTGTACTTACCCTTTCTAGTGCACAAAGTTTCGGAGTTTCTTGCGGTGGCGCCGGAGATCGGCGTGCGCGGATTCAGCGTCACGCTGCCGCACAAACAGACGATTCTGAAACATTTGCAGACCTGCGACGACCTTGCCAGCGACATTGGCGCGGTGAATACCGTGACGGTGGGTAGTGACGGATCTCTCCACGGATTTAACACCGATTATCTCGGGGTCTTGCGGACGCTGGAAAGCCGCGTGAGACTGAAAAAAAGCCGCGTGTTGATTTTTGGAGCGGGCGGTTCGGCACGAGCGGCGGCGTTTGCCTTGGCGCGATCCGGAGCCTCGGTCGTGATCTGCGCCCGGCGCGAAGAGGTGGCACGCGAATTGGCGCGGGCTTGCGGCGGCGAGGTAGTTCCGCGTCGCGCGCTTCTTACGGAAAAATTCGACGTGGTATTGAACGCCACGCCCGTCGGGATGCATCCCCGCGCCGGCGTTTCGCCACTTGCGCCGCGCGAGTTACACTGTCGAGTNNTTATGGACCTAATTTACCGGCCAAAGAGGACGGAACTTTTGAAGATCGCGGCGCGCAAAGGAATTGCTGGAATTTCCGGAGTCGAGATGTTTATCGCGCAGGGTGTGGCGCAGTGGGAAATGTGGACCGGCAAACGCGCTCCAGAGGCGGAAATGCGTGCGGCCGTCCTCGTGGCACTGAAGGAAGAAGCGCGAGCTGCAGCTTACGAGCCGGTTCGGA
>PLKR01000431.1:2269-2949 GCA_003140655.1 Acidobacteriaceae bacterium
CGTCTTTTCGGCGGATTTGCTGACGCCGGTGAGCGCCTATTTGCGGATTGCCCAGGGCGCGCGCTATTCGTTTCTGTTGGAGAGCGTCGAGGGCGGCGAGAAAATTGCGCGCTACACCTTTGCCGGCGCAAATCCTGAAGAAGTATTTCGTTATGCAAACGGCGCGTGCGTGCTGGAGAATCACGATCGCTTGATTTGGGAAGAGCGCGACCCCGTGACGTTTTTGCGCGCGCGCATGGCGCGTTTTCGACCCGTCCGGNNCACGGGATTCTAGCGTTCGACCACGTGCAGCACCGCTTGTGGGTGGTGCGCAACGTTTACACTGAAGGCAAAGGCAGCCTGCGCGCGAAATACAAGGCCGCAGTGAAAGAAATCGGCCGCACGCGGGCGCTGCTCGATGAGCCGGCCGCCGCGGAACGCGTAAACAAAGGAGCGAAGCGCCGAAAACGCGCGAAGCCGCAAGTCACCTCCAACTTTCGCAAGCCGGAATATTTCGCGGCGGTGCGCAAGGCCAAGGGATACATTCGCGCGGGCGATATTTTCCAGGTGGTGATCAGCCAGCGCTTCTCCGCAAAGACCTCCGCGACGCCGTTTGAAATTTACCGGCAACTACGCGCGGTGAATCCTTCGCCATACTTATTCTATTTGCAGATGAATGACGTCGCGGTCGTGGGAAGTTC
>PLKR01000045.1 GCA_003140655.1 Acidobacteriaceae bacterium
GGCGCATTTTACTTCGCGCAAGACGCTGCCGAAGGTCACCGAGCTTTTCTCGTGAACATTCTCGGGGGCGATGGGGGCCCAGAAACTGGGCCAGCCCGTCCCGGAATCGAATTTCGTATGCGAATCGAATAACGCATTCTGGCAATCGATGCAGCGGTAGAGACCTGGTGCGAACTGTTTGTCGAGAGGGCCGGAAAAGGCCCACTCCGTGTCGGCCTGGCGAGTGACCTCAAATTGCAGCGGCGTGAGTTGCTTTTTCCATTGGTCCAAGTTCTTGCGCACCTTGGGGAGCGAGACGATTCCCGTGGGCGTGCCGTTGGCGGCGAATTGCGCGATTTTTACCGGGCCGCTAGCCGCGGTATCGTCTGAATCGGCGAAGGCGGAGGAACAGATTCGCTGCACGCCGAGCAAGAGGCCGGCGGCTGCGACGGTGGCCGCCCCGAAGATGAAGTTGCGCCTTGTGGTCTCGTTCATTTTGTTTCAATCACTTTGACTACGTTCAACTGCCCCGGGAAAAACGGGCGGGCCACGGCGCGCACGCCCAGGATTGGCTGTGCCACGATTACCAAAAGTGCCTCAAGTGCTATAGGTGCCACAAAAGGCAAGCATTTGGCGAGTGTCAGCGGGCCGCCAATTGCGGAGCGGGCAAGAGGGGCAGGCGCTGCGGTTCGCCGCGAGCGCCGCGAATTTCCAATTCTTCAAAGAGCAGCGAGGGCGCAACCACGCTGGCCGGCAGCCCATTTTGCGCCGAGCCAAAAGCGCCGAACGCCGTTCCGGCAAACCCGGCCACCTGGCTCTGCATGTAGTTATAGACAAAACTATCGTTGCCAATGGCGGAGACATTGCGCAGCGTTCGCGCATTCAAACCGATAATGCGGGCGCCACGAACCAATTCTTCGCGCCCATCATTGGGATACACGCGATAGATGACCAGCGGCAAACGATCGCCGGTCCCCGCTCCGCCTCCAAAGCTGGCCAGCAATTCCTGAAAATCTTCCTGGTGCAGCAAGNNAGTAGCTGAGCTTCTCCGCGCGGCAGTCGTCCAAGAATTTCTTTTTCAGCTCCGCGGGAGAGATCCCGTCGCTCGAGGTAAACAGCAGATTGCTCATGGTCGGCAGGGCGTCGCCGAGAAACGCCGCTCGTCCGTGGCCATTCGAGGCCGCAAAATCGGGTCCAGGACGCCGGGACATCAATTCACCTTTGAGGTTGCCGTCCTTCACCAGTGTTACTTTCTGCGCTCGTACGCCTTCCTCATCGACGGCGTATCCGCCCAGCAGCGGATGGCCCTGATACTCCGTCAGCGTCGGATCATCCACCAGCGTCACGCCGGTGGGCAGCACACGCGCGCCGGTGCGGGTAACCCAATCGCTCTTGCCACCCAGATTGGTAAGCAATTGCTCCATCACGGGACTGAAAGAAATTGGCGGACGCGCGCCATTCATTGCCGGCCCCAAAACCTCCGCGATGAGTGGCGCCGCAGCACGCGCCTCGAAAAGCACCGGACCAGTGTAGTCCAGCGCCGTCGGCGAAGCGCGCAGGGCCATCAACTCGCTGCCCGTCACATTCAAAGACGCGCGCACTTTATCTACCGCGGGCAGGTCGGCCGGACGCGGTGCATAGGTGGCATAAAAATGACTGAGCGGGACGCCGTCGTCGGCCAGCGTGTTCATGGCCGTCTCAATCGAAGCGAAGGAACGATTGGTGCGAATCTCCGTACCTTCGCTGGTTACCAGATACTCCGTGGCATACACGAGGTAGTAGCTCACGTGCGTTTCATAGAGTTCGGGAAATAATCGCAGCGCCGCGGAGGAGTCGCGCGCTTCCTGCTCCCAATTGCGCGTGTTCCAATCCGGAGAAACCAGCGGTTCGACGATGTGCAACGGTTCGGCCTGGGAAAAATCATCAATATCCGTTTGCCGCGCCAGCGTGCCCAGGTAGGCCTGTTTCCGCGAAAAAGTTTCCGCAGCTTCCTTAAAAGCCTGATCCGTGGCGATCCACAAATCCTGGCGCAACGAATTGTAATCGCGATCGATTCCGACGGAGCCGGTGGGGCCGATAAATCCGCGGAAGCCGTCATCGCTCACAAAATTCGAGCTGTCCCGCTGGTAATTGCCGACGCGCGCGGAAACATTCATGAAACGGGTGCGCGTATGCGTGCTGGAAAGCAGCGCCCCAAAATCGCCCACGACTTCCCGCACATCGAGGTCCAGCAGCCGGTATTCGATGTAATAAGGCTTTACCGGCTGTGGCACGCCGGGGATGGTCAACTCCAGGCGCGACTTGGAGCGATTCATTTCGTCGCGCATGGCGTGCAGGGTCTGGTCGTTGTCCTTGGGATCTTCCGCGAAGGCCGCACTGGCTAACGCGGTGGCGAACACGGCGCCAAGGAAGAACGAAGCGATTCGTGCGGAGGCGCGATTCACTGGGCACCTCCTGTTTTTGCGACTGCGTCGTCATGCGCCGGCGCGGGCAGAATCGGCGGCCGGTCTGTGGAGCTCTCTTTCTTCTGCACTTCGAGTTCGCTGGTGAGAATGGCCGGAGAAGCCGCCGCTACGGGCACCGAACCGGATTCCGCGCCGCAATAGCCGTTAAAAACTTCTGGCGTATCGCCGGTGGCCACGATCTTGGTCAACGCAGCGAGCGGCGTGCCTACGATATCCACGCCGCGCACGAGTTCGTCCGGCC
>PLKR01000128.1 GCA_003140655.1 Acidobacteriaceae bacterium
ACATCACGCTGGCAGCGGCCAGGGTGAAAGTGCACCGCGCGCGGGCGAGGCTGATGGCGGTTCGAAATCCGATCCGCGAAGAATTAGAAGTTTCGGGAGAAAAGCGATGAATATCACACGCGAAGTGATGACCGATTTGCTGCCGGTCTATTTTTCTGGTGAGGCCAGCGAGGATACGAAGCAGTTGGTGGAGATATATTTTCGGGAGAACCCGGACTTTGAGCNNGTTGCAGCGGAGGCGGAAAGAGAAAAGTGCGACTTACAGTGGGCTCGCAAAGAATTCTTCCGGCGTCGCGTGGTCTTTGGAGTAGCTCTCTTTTTCACTTGCGCGCCACTAATGACCGTCTACGGAAATGGGCGGGTGGTTTGGACCGCGTTTCTAAACAATCCCTGGCAGCTGGCGCTCTTCTGGTGTGTCGCAGGCCTTTTCTGGTTTCAGTATGTCGCCCGTCTAAGCAGGCGAACAACTGCGATGACTTCAATCATCTTCTTCGCTCTCCTGCCAATTGTGTTTGTATTCCATCTATTTCTGCCTGGCTGGCAGACTGGTCTGAGCAACAGGTTGGGGCTCGCTATGGCGATGTGGCTTGCCGCAACCATCCTCTGGGTGGGTTACCTTTGGCGTAGCTGCAAGCACAGGATACGCATGCCGTGAACGGCAATGCGCATACTTCGATCGCAGTCGTTGACTTCAGGGCAACGCGCTTGTACCGCGAGTTTTGGCGCAGGGAGCCTGAAAATTGGGGCCTATCGATCTTGAGGAAGGACTGGCCCGGATGTTGCTTCGGACATCATTGGGTAACGTCCGGCATATTCTCGCTTTTAGGGAACGGACCTTCTCGAAACAGATCTCGTAACCAGCCCATGAACCCCTCTTGGGAAGACGAGGACGTTGCAAAGAGAGAGCAAGAAAAGACCCACTTCGATGCCGGTTATCAACTGCTAGGGCTTTTGCAGGAGTTCTACTAGACGTGAACGATATGTTCGGCTCACACGTAATGTCTTGCCGTCGCGCAGCGTTAGAACTGCATCTCGATTCGCCGCGGGCTCCACGCGGACAATGCGCTCCACTTGGACGATCGTCGAGCGGTGAACCCGAACGAACTGCATTCGATCGAGGCGGGTTTCCAATAAGGTAAGAGATTCACGGATCAAGTGGGTTCTATCGCCGACATGCAATCCAGCATAGTCTCCCAACCCCTCGATCCAATCCACATCCGCCACTTGGACGAAGCTAAACTCGTTACCACGGCGCACGGGAAACCGCTTGATTACACCTCCACTGTCCTGTTTGTCCGCGATCGCAAGAAGCCCATAAAGCCGTTCGAAATTGGCCTCCTGCCGGTGAAGAGACAACATGCGCCGCGCACGGTCGACGCAAGCCGCGAATCGCGCGTCTTCAATTGGCTTGAGGAGATAGTCGAGCGCTTCTACGTTGAACGCGTCTAAGGCATATTCCTCATGCGCCGTGAGGAAAACTATGCATTTGGCTTGCTCCCTGGGCAATGCTCGAAGCAGATCTAATCCGGAAATACCGGGCATTTCCACGTCAACGAAGATTAGGTCAGGCGACACTTGTGGAATCTTCGTAAGCGCCTCTTCCCCGGTACTGCACTCCCCAACAACAACCATGTCGGAATAGGCACTCAAGCGTGTAGTGATGCCAACTCGGGCTAACGGCTCATCATCAACCACAAGAACCCGAATGTTCATTCTCCAGTCCCTTGAGAAGCTATCAAAAACTCCGTGGTGAAAGGAAATCGAATCGAGACTAGGAATCGGTTTTTCTGCGCTGTAGAGACTGTAATGCTCCCTGTGTCTCCATAGAGTTTTTCCAGCCTCGTCCTGGTGTTCGCCAGCCCGAGCCCATGTCCTTCTTCGTTGGATTGCAGAGGGCTTTCTGAACGGTCGTTTTCGATCTCGATCCAAAGCTGCCCTTCGACCACCGACGCTTTGATTGCTATTTCTCCCCCATTCGGACGACGTGCGAACCCATGACGGATGGAGTTCTCGACCAGCGGTTGCAGGAGAAACCGAGGAACCTGAGCATCGTAAGCTTTTGAACTGATGCTCAACGAGACGGCAAGACGAGGTCCAAAACGCACCTGTTCTATCGAAAGATATTCCTCTGTTACAGCAATCTCATCTCTTAGCGTCACAGCGTGAGATTCCGGGAAGCTGAGGGTAGTCCGCATTAAGCCGGCAAGCTTCGCGATCATCTCAGTAGCGAGCTCGGGCTGCTTGCTTACGACGAGTGACGAGATCGCGTTTAGGGTGTTGAACAGAAAGTGAGGTTGCAATTGATAATGGAGCGCCTGAAGTTGGGCTTGACGCGCCGTTGCTTCTGATGCCAATAGTCTGCTTCTCTGCTCTTGGACAGTAACGTAGTGCTTGATCCCGAAGTAGAGCGAGCTCCATGCGATCAGCACGATCGTAGGTTCGAAGGCTTGGGCAACAACGATACTCCAGTTAATGGGTATCCGGATGCCGGCCAAGTGGAGCGCGGTCAGAGCCGATAAAACGGTGCATGTGACGCCCAAAATATACGAGACTCCCACTGAGATAGGGAGGGCAGAAATTAACCTTGTAGTCCGGCGCCAGAGAATGTGACAACAGACGTACAAAACGAAGCTAGCCAAGAACATCGTACAGACCAATGCTGTTCGGTAATACACTTGGTCGCGCATATGACGAAATGGAATGTAGGAGACCGCCGTTGCCAATGCGTATAGCAACCATCCCCCGATCTGGAGGGGCCAGAACGAAGGTGCGCGGCGCTGGAAAACAGTCTGAGGCACCTCTCCATTCTATCGATGAAACCCTCGTTCTGACACCGTTTGGGCGCATCCAATGCACGGCTCGCCGCAGAATCGTGGACATTCGCCACCTGTACCTTTCCGTGTGTTTGATTTGAGCATAAGCTCATGGTTGAGATTCCCTTCGATTTCGCGATACGTATGTATCTGCCAGCCGTCTGCTCACTTTCGTAGCAAATATTCAGTGGAGTTGACTCATGAAAATTGCTTGGATGATTGTTTGTTTCGGTGTGACAACCGCACTGGCGCAGCAATCTCTCAAACTTAAGGAACCGGTGGGACACCAGCTTTCGTCCGGCTCTGTGCAGTCTTATACCATCGATCTTAAGACAGGAGACTATGTCGCAACTCTGCTTGACCAGCACGGCAGAACTGACCTCACGATTCTTGCACCAGATGGCTCACCCGTGCGGCACTCTCCTGGCCCGGTAGAGGATGGGAAGCGCCTCTGCGTCTTTATCGCAGACACTCCGGGAACCTATCGGATTGACGTCACGACATCTGAAACGCAGCCGGTGAGTTACGAACTAACTTTGAATCAAGTTTTGTCACTGGATGAACGTCTGAAGCCGAAGCCGTGGCAGGATCCAAATCCGAGTCCCCGGATGGAAGCGTTGCGAAAACAGGCTGCTTCCGGCAACGCGGATATAAAAGCCTTCTGGAAGCAAGTGACCGCCGAAGGCACACCACTCGTGGAATCAATAGAAAAAGATCCCCAACATCAACTTGTCACGTTTCTATGGCGCGGAACATCGGAAACCCGTAACGTATTTCCGAATGGCTCTTTTAAGATAGGCGGCCGCTACCCGTT
>PLKR01000202.1:0-5725 GCA_003140655.1 Acidobacteriaceae bacterium
AGGATGAGCAGGCCGAAGATGGTGGAGATCCAACTGGGATCGAGCGACATGATCCAATCGATGGCGGCGAACGAGATGGTGAATCCGTAGAGGATGAGTCCGGGGCCGCTGACAGCTTTGAAGCGACCGCTGTTGTCGGGGGCATTGGGCCGGTCGGTCTCTTTTGACCACTTCGACAGCAGGAACGAAAGCAGGTTCCAGACCGCGAAATAGAATACGGCGCGGATGATGAAGCCGTTCACGGTCAGATAGGTCTGCGTGAGTTGTTCGAGGTGCTGGCGGAGATGTTTGTCTTCAATATTGCCGAGTGGCTGGGCCCAGATGTAGAGGCGGCGGATTCCGAATATGACGGGAATGAACAGAAGCGCCAGCAGCGGGAGCGTGCGCATGGCTGCGCCCAGAATGCGGCGGATGACCGTGCCCCAGCCGCCCCCGGTGAGGTGGCGGATCATGAGAATCGCCATGGAGCCGAGCGCGACGCCCAGCCAGCACATGAAGCCGAGCAGGTAAGCGCGATAGAACTCGTCGGGGCGGAACAGGACCAATATTACCGCGATCACGGAGAAGACGACGCCGATCACGAGCGAGCGCCGAGATATTTTCTTTACGACCTGCGGCGCCGTTAGATCGAGATGTGGAGTGGTCGCGGCGCTCATTTCTTTTCTTCCTTCTGAACTTCCTTCCGAACCTCGGACTGCGGACTTGTTTCGGAATCAATCATGGGAAGCGTCGCGCCCGATCCCGGCTGGCCGTGGAACTGCGGCGGTTCCGAGGGCACGGGCTGTCCGGCGGGTACGTCCGCCCGGGTTGCGTTTTGACTGAGCTGCAGCGCGCGGATGTAGGCCACGATTTTCCAGCGGTCCTCTGGCGGAATCTGTGAAGCGTAGTCGGGCATGATGCCGAAGCCGTTGGTGATCACGTCGTAGAAGTAACCGACGGGAGCTTTCTGCAGCCGCGCGATATGGAATGACGGCGGCTTACGCGCGAAACCGCGCGAAAGGATGAAGCCGTTGCCATCGCCGACCTCGGAGTGACAGGGAGCGCAGTAGATGTTGTAGCGCTCGCGGCCCCGTTCGAGAACTTCTTTGGTAACCGCAAACGGCATGTAGTCGCCGGGATTGTTGCCGGCTTTGCCGGTGTAGAAATAAGTGTCTTCGTGCAACTGTCCACGGGCGACGGTGCCTTCGACGGGCGGACGCTCGGAGCGCTGGTCCGTGAAGAAGTCGCTGCGGGAAAGCGGATTCTGTTTCGGCTGCACTTGCATGTCGAGGCGGCAGCCTGTGAGCCAGGCGATTAAGGCCAGCGCGGCGGCAGCGGAGATTTGGCGGAGGCGCGGCATTCTAGCTAGGCACCTCCGAAATCGAGCGCGGCTCGAGCCCTTGCAGAAAGCTTCGCGTACCGGCCGGATCGTACTTGGGATCGGAAGAGAACACGATCAGGAAGAATCGGTCTTTCGATGCCGACGAGAAACGCGGAACGTTGAAGACGGGATGATAGGGCATGGGCAAGCCGTTGAGCGCCAACATGCCGAAGACGGCAGAGATTCCGGCGAATAGAATCGTCATCTCGAACGTGATGACGATGAACGCCGGCCAGGAATGCGCCGGCTTGCCGCCGACGTTGATGGGATAGCTGACCACCGACATCCAGTACTGCATCAGGTAGCCGGTGAGACCGCCGACGATGCCGCCGATTAGAACTACCAGCGGAACTTCGTCGTGGTGAAAACCGATCTCCTCGGCCAGGCCTTCGATGGGGAACGGGCTGTAGGCGTCGATCCTGTTGTAGCCGGCTTCGTGCGTCCGCTTAGCGGCGTCGACGAGCGCCTGCGCGGAATCGAACTCCGCCATAATGCCGTAAATGCGCTCGCGCTTCATTCTTTGACCTCCGCTTCCGGCAGCAGAGTACGCATTTCAAAGATGGAAATCGCCGGCAGAAGCCTCAGGAAGAGGAACATGGCCGCGAGGAACATGCCGATGGTGCCGATGAAGATCATCCAATCCCAGCGCGTGGGGTAGTACATTCCCCAGGATGAGGTGAGGAAGTCACGACTCAAGCTGACCACCACGATGATGAAACGCTCCAGCCACATGCCGATCAGGATCACGCCCGAAAGCAAGAACAGCGCCAACGGGCTGGTGCGCAGCTTCTTGATCCAGAGCAGTTGAGGAATGAAAATGTTGCAGGTAAGCAGCGACCAATAGGGGATCGCATAGGGGCCGTGCAGCCGGTTCCACAGCGTGAAGGCGTCGTAGCGGTCGCCGCTGTACCAGCCCATGAAGGCCTCGATGCCATAGCCGTAAGCCACGATTAATCCCGTCGCCAGCATTACTTTTGCCGAGTTCTGCAAATGCCTCTCGGTGATGAAATCTTCCAGACGGTAGATCTTGCGGATGGGAATCGCCAGCATGAGAACCATGGCGAATCCCGAATAAATGGCGCCGGCGACGAAGTAGGGCGGAAAAATCGTGGTATGCCATCCGGGGACGATGCCGATGGCGAAATCGAAGCTCACGACTGTATGAACGGAGAGCACGAGCGGCGTGGCTAATCCGGCGAGCAGAAGGTAAGCCGTTTCGTAGCGATGCCAATGACGCGCCGATCCGCGCCAGCCCATTGAGAGCATGCCGTAAACAATCCGCAGCACCGGCTTATCGGAGCGGTCCCGCAAGGTGGCAAAATCCGGGATCAGGCCCATGAACCAGAACAGCGCCGAGATGGTGGCATAGGTCGAGACCGCGAAAACGTCCCACATGAGCGGGCTGCGGAATTGTGGCCACACGCCCATGGTGCTGGGATACGGAAACAGCCAATACGCCAGCCAGGGGCGGCCAACGTGGATGGCGGGAAAAATTCCGGCGCAGGCTACGGCGAACAGCGTCATGGCCTCGGCGAAGCGGTTAATCGAATTCCGCCACGATTGGCGCAGTAAAAGAAGAATGGCGGAGATGAGCGTGCCGGCATGCCCGATTCCGATCCACCACACAAAGTTCACGATGGCGAAGCCCCAGCCGATGGGAATGGTATCGCCCCAGATTCCAATGCCTTTCAGAAACAGATAGCCAATCGCATACAGCATCATCATCGTGAGCATGAACCCGACGCCGAAACCCACGAACCATCCGTTCGAGGCGGGACGGGTCAGCACGATGGAGCTGATTTTTTCCGTGATCGTGCCGAAGGTGTAGCCGGGCTCGATCACCGGAGCCTGTTCTGCGTCCACCGTCGTTTTGTATCGGTCGTTCATTATTGTTCGGCCGTGCCTACGCCTTCAGTTCCGGATTCGGGTTGCTCACTTCCGCCAGATACGTGGTCCGCGGCCGCGTGTTCAACTCGCCGAGCAGACTGTAATTGCGCGACTGCGCCTTCAACTTCGAAACCCTGCTCTCCGGATCGTTGATGTTGCCGAAAATAATTGCGCCCGCCGGACACGACTGCTGGCACGCGGTCTGCAATTCGTCTCCGACCTTGATTTGCTTGCCCTCGCGCACCGACGCCGTTTCAGCATCGATTTTGTGCTCGTTGATGCGCTGCACGCAGTAGGTGCACTTTTCCATCACGCCGCGGCTGCGAACGCTGACGTCGGGATTACGCATCATCTTGTATTGCGGCGTAACCCAATCCTGAAACAGCAGAAAATTAAACCGCCGCACCTTATAAGGACAGTTGTTCGAGCAATAGCGCGTGCCCACGCAGCGGTTGTAGACCATGTCGTTCAGGCCTTCGCTCGAATGGTTGGTCGCGCCCACCGGGCAAACCACCTCGCACGGCGCGTCCTCGCACTGCATGCAGGGGACGGGCTGGAAGAATGCCTTGGGGTTGTCGCGGTCGCGGGCTGCTTCATCTGGATATTGGTAGTAGGTGTCAATGCGAATCCAGTGCATGTGCCGGCCGATGGCGCATTGCTCCTTGCCAACCACCGCGATATTGTTCTCCGACTGGCAGGCGATCATGCAGTTGTTGCAGCCCACGCAGGAGTTCAGATCAATCGCCATGCCCCAGGCGTAGTCTTCTTCTTTATACGGATAAGGCTTATACAGCGTGAGTCCCGGCGCCGGCTCTTCGCCTTGCCCTTTGGCGAAGTCGGGATCCTTGTGGTATTCCTCAAGCACCGTTTCGCGGACCAGCGGACGATGGTCGCCATTGGGTGTGTCCATTGACTGATAGCCCTGCGTTGAGGCGAGCACGTATCTATCGCCAGTCTTGCGAATCTGCAAGCCGGACGCGAACCAGGGGGCGGCTGACGTGCGCAGCGCATAGGCATTGAACCCCTGCGCGGTGCCAACGCGGCCGGCGCGAGTGCGTCCGTAGCCGAGAGTCACGGTGACCGAATTATCGGGAACCCCGGGCTGAATCCAAACCGGGCCGGTGACTTTTCTCCCATTCAATTCGAGTTCGACCATGTCGCACGTCTTGATCTGCAATCGCTCGCCCATCATGGGACCAATGAGCACGGCATTGTCCCAGGTAAGCTTGTTCATCGGCTTNNTTCCACCCAAAGTTGTCATTCTTTACGGCAACCGATTTCGGTTGGTAGGTGGTGCGCTCAACCCATCCACCGTGCAGCGACTTGCGCCAGAACGCTTCAAAATCCGTGCCAGTGTGTTGCTTCTGCCAGTAGGCGCGGACAAGATCATAACCAGTGGCATCGGCTTGACCCGAGAGCAGCGTCACAAATTCCAATGCGCTCTTGCCGTTGTAGAGCGGCGCAATCAGCGGCTGAATGACGCTGACGGTGCCGTCATAAGCGCGAGCATCGCCCCACGCTTCCAGTTCGTGCGCCTGGTTGATGTGCCACTGACACAGTTCGGCGGTTTCGTTCTGATAGAGGCCGAGGTGCACCCGTAGCGGAACTCTGCCGTTCTTCAGGACGTTCGCGAAATCGAGATCAGCAGGCGCATCGTACGCTGGATTCCCTCCGAGGATGACGAGCAAGTCAACCTTTCCAGTTTGAACGTCGGACACGAGGTCTCTGATCGATTCGGCTTGGTTGATCGGATTCGCGTCGACCGGATCGGTGTAGAAAACCGTCTTGCCGATGTTGCCCAGTGCCTGGTTCACGGCGTGAGCGAAGGCATGTACAACGGGAGGCTGATGATCGCCCACGATAACAACGCTGGATGCGCGATGAGCGAGGAGATCTTGAACAAGAGGCCCTGCAAAACCAGGGTTGTCTCCCACTACACCGCCGGTCGGCGGATTGACGGGCAAGTGGCTCGACAGGTTATGCGCAAACTTCTCGACTTCGCTCGCCCGCATTGGAAAGCGATGATCCGCCTTCGCCCCCGTCGTCGTCGGCGTGCTCTCGATCACGTACAGCCGGTTCATGTTGCCATCGGGATTGCGGCGCTTGGCGAAGTCGCGGATGTAGCGGACATTTCCGGGGAAACCCGCATACAGGAAGTCGGCGTCGAGTGAGACGATTACGTCGGCCTTTTCAAAATCGTAGCGCGTCTCGACCGGCTGGCCGAAGGCCAGCTTCGCGCCCTCGAGCACGTTGTCGCGATTGACCGGCTCATACACATGCCACTTGGCCTGGGGATAAATCTTCAGGAAGCCGCGCAGTTGATCGGCGAGCGTGGGCGAAGAAATGGTCGGCGTTAGAATGCGAATGCCCGCGCCCTGCAGAGCTTTCTGCGCGGTGAGTGGCCCGTGAAGCGCGTTCAGAAGAGCCTGCCAGGATTGCTGGTCGCCCATCGACATCACGCTCTGCGAGCGGTCGGGA
>PLKR01000202.1:5763-6918 GCA_003140655.1 Acidobacteriaceae bacterium
ACGATGGGTTCGAGCGGCAGGCGCACGCATCCGGTCATGCCAGCCAGCGCCATGGACGCGCCCATCACCTTCAAGAAGCCGCGCCGCGAAACGGAATCGACCCACTCGGATGCGCCCTTGGGAAACTCGCGGTGCAGAGCCTCCTGGAAAGCGGGGCTGCCGGCAAGCTCTTCGAGGCTGCGCCAGTATTCCGGGCCGGCCTTTTCGTCGGCGGCTGCTTCAATTTGCGCGCGGACGGATTCCAAGTCTAGTTTGCCTTTTTTGCTGGGACAAACGTCTTCTCGCTTTGTATCCGCTGAACCGAGTTTGTGAGGTTCGTCCATTATTTCGTCGCGCGCTTCTTTCGCCCCGTCGGGGCTTATGCTAATTTTTCCCTTACCCACGGCTTGCGTCGTGGGCTGCATTCTGTCGCCGCTTCGCGGCTTGCTTCACCGGTGGCACGTGTTGCAACTGGTGATGTCTTTCACGCTGCGCACGTTGTACTTCTTCACCAGCGCCAAGCCCAGGTCATCCTGATCGGCGAAGCTCTGCCCGTCCACCACCACAGGATTTGCGCTGGTGGGCTGCTGGTACCGCATATTGAACACCTGCTCGCGCGGACGCAAATTGTTCTCCGGCGCGCGGTGGCAACTCAAACACCACTCCATCTGCAATGATTCCTGCTGATACATGAGCGGCATCTGGTCAACCGGACCGTGACAGGTGTTGCAACCCACTCCCTTATTGATATGAATGCTGTGATTGAAAAAAACGAAGTCGGGGAGCTGATTTACCCTCGTCCATTGCAGCGATTCGCCCGTGCGGTAGCTGGCGCGGACCGGTTCCAGAAGCTGGGCATTGGTCCAGATCTGCGAGTGGCAATTCATGCAGGTCTTGGTGGGCGGGATGCCGGCAAAACTCGAAACCTCGACCGAGGTATGGCAGTAGCGGCAATCGATGCCGAGCCCGGCAACGTGATGCTGGTGGCTGAAGGGCACGGGTTGCGGCTTTCGCACTCCGGCGTAGGTAACGTAAGGCGAACGCTGCACCTCCATCGCCACCCAGCTGAGCGCGGCAACCACGAAGACCGCGCCAAAAATCGTGGCCCGGGACAGGGTGTTCGTGCTGCGATGAAAAATCTGCGGCATGGGTTATGGAAATCTATGCTTGAGATGT
>PLKR01000202.1:6981-13943 GCA_003140655.1 Acidobacteriaceae bacterium
GGAGGGTTGAGTTCCGTCGATGGAGCCCTAACGCAGATTCATTACCAACAGCTTCGGCTCGGTCATTTCTTCGATCGCGTAGCGTAAGCCCTCGCGGCCGAGGCCGGAGTCCTTGACGCCGCCGTACGGCATCTGGTCGATGCGGAACGAAGGGACATCGCCCGCGATCAGCGCTCCGACCTCCAGTTCGTCATACGCCTGGAAAAGCAGCTTCACATCGCGCGTGAACAAGCCGGCCTGCAGACCGTAGTTAGAATTGTTGATTCGGCGCAGCGCCTCGTCAAAATTCTGGTAAGGCTCGACGGTCACGACGGGGCCAAAAATTTCCTGGCAGTTGACTTTCATTTCTGGCCTGGTGCCGGTCAGCACCATGGGATCAACTACGGAACCCCGGCGGCCACCGCCGCACAGCAGGCGGGCGCCGGAGCGAACCGCTTCCTCTGCCCAATTGGTGACGCGGATGGCATCGCTCTCGCGAATCAGGGGACCGAGGTCGGTCGATTCCTGCATGGGATCGCCGGTTTTCAGCTTCTTGACGCCTTCGACAAGAAGATCGGTGAATTTGCCGTAGACCGATTGCTCCACCAGAATGCGCTGCACGGAAATGCAAGTCTGGCCGGCATAGGCGAACCCGCCGGCAACGCAGCGTTCCGCGGCATAGTTGAGGTCGGCGTCACTGTGCACGATCGCGCCGGCGTTGCCGCCCAGTTCGAGCACGACTTTCTTTTTACCGGCGCGGCGTTTAATGTCCCAACCCACGGGCACGCTGCCGGTAAAGCTGATTAGCTTGATGCGTTCGTCGGTGACCAGCAGGCCCGCGTCTTCGTTGGAAAGCGGCAGGACGTTGAGTCCGCCATCGGGCCAGCCCGCCTGCTGCACGCATTCTGCCAGCAAGAGCGAGCACAGAGGAGTTTGCGGCGCAGGCTTCAACACCATGGAACACCCCGCTGCAATAGCGGGAGCTACTTTGTGCGCGACCAGGTTCAGCGGAAAATTAAAAGGCGTAATCCCCGCAACGGGGCCGAGTGGAAAGCGCTTCACGATGCCCCAGCGTCCCGCGGTAAACTCCTGCCAGTCGAGGGGAAGATACTCGCCGTAAATGCGCGTGGCCTCTTCCGCGGCAACGTTGAAGGCAAATGTGGCGCGGTCCACTTCGGTGCGCGCCAGTTTGATGGGCTTGCCGGCTTCCTGCGCCAGGGTGCGGGAAAATTCTTCACGGCGCTCGGCCATGGACTGCGCCACGCGCCGCAACACGCGCTGGCGCTCGAAGGCAGGCAGGCGGCGGGTGGTTCCAAAAGCCTTGACGGCGGCGGCGATCGCAGCCGCGGCATGCTCGCGCCGGGCCTGGACGACTCGCCCAATCACGCTGCCATCGAAGGGCGCGCGGATTTCGACGAGATCGCCGTCTTCCATCCATCGGCCGTCGACGAAGAAACCGTGGGTTGCGACTGGGGCAATCGTCAGTTCCGCCATTTGTTGCCTCCCGGATGCAGACAGCGATTTTGATTATAGGCCTTGGCTGGCGGTTGCTTTTTCTACGGGAAGAACTTTTCCAGTTGTCCACTACAATGAAGGCCGTCGTCGCCGATGCCTACTTTGGAAACTATTGCTGAGCTTGCCCCGCGCCTGCGGCGGAAGGAAGTTTCCCCGGTCGAGGTGGCTCGCGCTTGCCTGGATCGCATTGAGAAATTCAATCCCGCGCTGAATGCTTTCATCACGGTGACTGCCGAGGCTGCGCTGGCGGAGGCTCGGGCTGCGGAGATTGAGATCTCGCGCGGAGAATGGCGGGGGCCACTCCACGGGATTCCGATTGCGATAAAAGATCTGATCGATACTGCGGGCACGCGCACAACGGCCGCCAGCGGCCTTTACCAAAACCGTATCCCTACCGAAGATGCGGAAGTCGTGCGGCGGTTGCGGCTGGCGGGTGCGGTAATTCTGGGCAAGAACAATCTGCATGAGTTCGCTTATGGCGGGAGTTCGCTGGTCAGCTTCTTCGGCGACGTTCACAATCCCTGGAACATAGGGCATATTGCCGGAGGGTCCTCGGGAGGATCGGNNAAGCCGACTTATGGGCGCGTTTCCGCGCGCGGCGTGATTCCGCTTTCGTGGTCGCTTGATCACGTTGGGCCGATGGCCGCGACCGTTGGCGATGCGGCTGTTCTGCTGCAGGCCATCGCGGGATACGATCCGCTTGACGTGTGCAGCGCGGATGTTCCGGTGTCCGATTATGTTTCTGCTTGTGTTTCAGCGCTGGGCGACGGGGTGAAGAACCTTCGCGTTGGGATTCCGCGGGCGCATTTTTACGACGATCTTGACGATGAAGTCCGCGAAGCGATGGAGCAGGCTCTGGTCGTGATCGGGACACTGGTTGCGGAGGTACGGGAAATCCAGGTCGAGGTGTCCTCGGACCGCACTGTGCAAGCCGCTGAGTCCTATGCCTACCACGCCGACAATGTTGCTCGGACGCCTGAACTGTACCAACCGGAGACTCTGCGGCGCATCCGCTCTGGTGCAAACATTTCCGCGGCGGAATATATCCAGCGGCGGCGCGAACTGGATCAGGAACGGCGGTGCGCGCATGACATCTTCGGCGAAGTGGATTTGCTGGTCACGCCCACGATGCCCATCCCGGCGCCGGCGATCGCCGATTTGAAAAAAGATCCCGCNNGCAATCTCCGTGCCCTGCGGCTTTACGAAAAGCGGCTTGCCCATCGGGCTGCAGATCGCGGGCCCGCACTGGCGGGAAGATCTGGTGCTGAGACTCGCTCATGCTTATGAGCAGGCGACGGAGTGGTACAAGCGGCGGTGCCGGGACGTGGTGCGTCCTGCCGATTGACGTTACGGCGAGCGCTTCAGGAGCAAGAGTTGTTTGCCGTCAACGAATCGGCTCACAAGAAACGCCGAGCTTGCGAGCCGTCAAATGCAGCCTACGCGGCGTTCGCCTGCTTCTCCGCCAGGTCGCCGATCACGGGGAGCTTGAACATTTGGCCCTGGTTCGCCTTCAGCAGCAGGACGATCCAGACAATGAAACCGCCCAGTCCGACAAGNNTTGAAAAAGATGCACTGCCACGCGTGGAACCGTACGAATCGGCTCTTATTGTAGGGTTCCAGCACGAGAAAGATGATCGCCGGGATAATGGTCACGTAGGCCAGCATTCCGGCCACGTTGTCCGCCAGTCCCGGGGCAGTGACGGCGGGCGCGACTGCGGCCCGGCCGCTGCATGCCGGGCACGTGGTCGTGCCGTCGGCAATCTGTGCACCACACATATTGCAAAACGCCATTGCAGTCCCCTCCACTTTCCGTTGAAAACCCGGGAGTCAGTTAGGCTACGCCGGTTCGCTCCCGAGAGACGCTGCGGCAAAATATCAGAAAAGCGTGCGGGAGGCAAACAGCTTGGGTTTTGGGTAGTGGGCTACTTTGAATTTCCACAGGGCTGTTGATTGTGGCATACTTTCCGTATGCCAAAGCAGGTAAAGCACGCCAAACGCTCCTTCGACGTGAATGAAATTGCGCATCAGCTAGTGGAAATGACGACTCAGATGATGCCCGACACTCCTGCCATCCCTGCCGCCGTCTCGGACTACATGGCTAGTATCGGAAGGATAGGCGGTCAGATCGGAGGGAAGCGCCGTCTCAAGACGATGACGAAGGCGCAACGCACAAAGGCAGCGAGTAAGGCTGCGAAGGCTAGATGGAAAAAAGCGAAGGAACAGCACTAATTCTTTTTGTGTCTTGTAGTCGGATACCACTGGGCTGTTTTGTTGATTTTCTTGCAATTCTCGCATACTGGAAACAGGTCGCCAGGCTTGAGCGGGATTTCGGGAACAATAACATCGTAAAAGTTGCATCGAGCGCACCGGTATTTCCCAGTTTCATGTTTTCCAGTACGCTCTACGACCTCACCCGGACCGTAACCCCACGGCCTTCCGGTTGCTTTAACAAACCGCTCAGTGAGCATGTATTGCGCTTCCTTTGTCACACTTGCAATCCGATTCTTGAGAGGAAAATGCCGCTTCCCAATGGACCGAAAATCCGTAAGGTCGATGTAGGAGGGAGGGAAACGATCGTTGTCTGGCATGTGCACGAGAGTTGGATGATTTGGCGCAGATAGCGCTCTCACTACTTCAACGGGAGCACCTTCTACTGTGTACATCGGCCATACTGCCCAGACCTCCAAGCCATCGAGATCGCACGTGGGAGTCATTAACATTGCCCAGATACGTTCCGCCGCAACTGCGATATATTCATACTTTCCGTCAAACGCATCCGCGACCGCTTTCTCCCTGACCAATTCAACGCGCCCGGCCTTGAGATGCTCCAATGGCTGCCGTTCGTGCTCCGAACGGATGAGAACCAATTCATCACTATCTGGGAACAATACCAGCGGCACACCAGCGCAAATGTCTCCCTGCTGGAGGTGTGTAGGCGCGTCGGAGAGATAGAACTCGTTGGGCGCGAGCACGTAGTTAGTTTTATTTTCTCTTGGCCCGTAGCAGCGTTCGCGAGCTTCCATGTTCCCGCGAATGCACTTCTTGGGATGGACCTAACACAATAGACTCCGATTCGTCCCTCGCGCGAACGGAGTTCCGGCGGCCAGCTACGTCTGGGTGTGTAGCGCAAAAAGGACTACCCTTTTCGTGCACACGCGCTGGGTCTGCCTTTTTTCGGGATGTCTCGACACGGGCCATTCTCGATCCGTTGCTCATAGGATGCTGTCTTTTCGGCGCACTGTTGGCCGCCATTCAAGAGTTGGCTAAAGAGCTTAATCCGTTTCTAGTTAAAGTCAACCACAGTTTTGGCGCATGTATAGGTTACGAATGGGGTTCGCTCTTGGTTCCTGTTGAGCAGGGCGAGTGCGGGAAGGGCGTACATACAACGGCAAGCTCATTCTAACACGATTATGCTTGACATGCTAAAGCGGCTTCCGTATAGTAATGACATGAACAGACTTGATTCTGAGACCCGCTCCAAGGTCATTCATTGCCTCATCGAAGGGTGCTCGATCCGTGCCACGGTCCGCATGACGGGTGTTGCCAAGAAATCCGTAATGCGTCTCCTCGTCGAAGTCGGGAGCGTTTGCGAACAGTTTCAAGACAGTGTGTTTCGTAATCTCACCTGTCACCGCCTGCAACTCGATGAAATGTGGACGTGGATTTATTGCAAAGCGAAGACTCGAACAGAGGACATTGCCCGTAAGAATCCTGACGCTGGCGATATTTGGTTGTGGGTGGCTGTCGATGCCGACACGAAACTGGTGCCCTCGTGGAGACTAGGCCAACGTGATCTAGCCAGCGCCACGGACTTTGCTAACGATCTTGCGAAGCGCGTGCAGGGGCGAGTCCAAATTACGACCGATGCGCTCAAGACGTACCTTACCGTGATCGAAGATGCGTTCGGCAGCGAGTGCGATTTTGCGCAATTGCACAAGGTCTACAGCGCACCGATGGACAACGAAACGCGGTACTCCCCGGCGAAGTGCATTGGGACGCAGATGCGCGTCATCAGTGGCAAGCCGGACTCCAGATATATCAGCACAAGTTTTGTGGAAAGACAGAATTGGACTGTACGTACAAACGTACGCCGTTACACTCGCTTGGCGAATGGTTTCTCCCGCAAACTTGAAAATCATGCTGCCGCCGTAGCGCTCAACTACTTCGCGTACAACTTCATCAAAATTCACCAGACACTACGCACGAGTCCAGCTATGGCGGCTGGCGTAACGGATCGGCTTTGGGATGTGAAAGACCTCGTGACCTTGTGGGAAGAATACGAACGAGCAGAACGAGCCGCCTAGCTTACACTGAATCCTTTTCCCTGAGCAGACGGGCACGCTGCGCTGCCGACATGCCGCGCAATCGAGAAAGCAGCCGCCGTAAGGACCGCTCACGCTCCTTTCGCGTGGCCACCAGCGGCGATTGTGACGGGTGTTGGCAGTTTCTTCTTGCCGCTTTTCTTAGCGGCTGGCTTTGTTCTACGTAATGTTGGCTGTGGCCGTGCGAATCCAATGTAATGTATTCCATATTTCGTCAATCCTGTCAGAGCGTTTATCAGCGTTTTCTCTTGCCCAAGTGGCAGCGGTTGCACAGGAAGCCCTAGACCCTTTGCTTCCTGATAATCAATCACAAAGTCGTGCGCTGGATAGTCCCAAACTAAATGCTCCGCGAGTTCCTCCGCGATAGGACTCTTTACTGAGTTTAACAGCCGCTTTGCGTATTCCTCCCCTTCCGAAAGTGCTCTACGGTAGGAACCTACACGGCTGGGGTCAAAATGGGAATACAGGGGATTCATTATCCCGACTGTGCCGCCAATGGCTTCATGGAGTGCTTGCTTTACACTCATTCCACGGTCAGTGAGGGCCAGGCTGAAGTAGTCGAGAATGCCAGTCGCATATTCCTTCATAAACTCCATCGACTTGAACTCATCGAGGGGAGAGAAAAACTCCATTCCTTTTTCGATCTCATCCCTTAATTGCGCGTCCAGCGGTCCAAGCTCCGCAAACTCGCCCATGTAGATCGTGTCCGCATTCAAGCAAAACAGGGTCGCCGCGCTCTTGGCCACCATAGGTATTAGGATGTTCAGCCGCTTGCAGTGGCTACGAAAATATTTCGCTAGGCGATATGCGACGTGAGCATGACCTCCGGGGGAATGGACAAGAATCTCCAAGGTGCCAATCTTGGAAAATTGTTCCCTCCGACGTACCGCACCCCAAAAATCGGGCTGGCAAAGATGATCCGTCTCATCCGTATGGACAATTGCGTAAATGCGCGATTTGCGCTGACGCTCCAGAGAGAGCAAAACACTTTCAAATTGAGAGCGTGGATTTTGCACGTCGCACACCTCCGAGAGGGGAGGACGGCAATTGTACCGCAGATCGGCAACTGTTAGCATGTTTCGTGCCAGACCCGCATTAGCATTCACTCAAAGTAGCCCACTACCGGGTTTTGGATAGACGATGGGC
>PLKR01000527.1:0-5129 GCA_003140655.1 Acidobacteriaceae bacterium
GAAACCTGGTGTACGCACGACACCGTGCAGTGAGGTGCGCAGCCTTTTTCTGTGAGGTATTCGCGGCGCATGTCGTCGCGGGTGTAGGTTGCGAGCGGCACTCCGGGATAGCCGCGCTGTTGCGAGCAGTAGTGCACCAAGCCGTCTTCGCAGATGTAGAGATAGCGCGCCCCGGCACGGCAGCGCCATTCGTTGGGTAGTCCTTGCGCGATGTTGTCCTGGAAAGCGTTGATGCGGGTGAAGCTGCGTTTCTCCATCGACTTCATTTCGTGGTAGATGCGGCGCTCTTCCCCGTCCAGCGGCTGCAACTGGCCGCTGCCGTCGTGAATGATTCCGATGGTAGAACTGAAACCCAGTGCGATGGCGCGCTTGCCGATGGTGAGCGCATCTTGCGGATTCGAAATGCCACCACCCACAACGGAGTTGATGTTCACGTGAAACTCGGCGTGTTCGCCGAGCAGTTGCAGCTTCTTGTCGAGAACCTTCAGGCTCTTCTTCGAAACTTCGTCGGGATTCACGTTGTCGATGGAAATCTGCAGCCACTCGAGTCCGGCGCGGTTCAGGCGCTTGATTCGTTCCGCAACCAGAAAATATCCGTTGGTGATCAATCCGGCGATCATGCCGTTCGAGCGGATGCGGCGGATCACGTCNNTCCTCAATGGGGACGGGCTTGGAGAAATCGTCAAACTCGTTGCAGTAGGTGCAACTTAGGTTGCAGCGGCGGACGGGAATGATGTGCGCCAGCAGAGGATGATCGGTCGAGGCCAGGGCACGCGCGGCCATGGCGGCTCCGCGAAGGTTGCGGTGGAGCGCCTTCACGCGGCGGCGCAGGATTGTAACAGTGGACGGCATTGGTTGAATACCTTATTACAGCATGGATGCTGGATAAATGCTGGCTCGCAACAGCAATCTGCGAATTTTGAAGGGCGAATGGCGAAAATGGGGCCGATGCGCGTATGTTGCAAATTCGCTTGAAAAATCGCTTTGCAACGATCATAATTTGCCCCCGAGGAGGCATTAAGCATGTTCAAAGCTTGGGGTATCTCTCTCGTCCTCGCATTGGTCGCAATGAACACCAGTGACAAGTCGCAGCCCGACTGGGCGCTGAATGCGACCACCATCGAAGCCTGCAGTTGCCCGATGTTCTGTCAATGCTACTTCAACACCAAACCTGCCGCCCACCACGAACACGGTACGGCAGCCCACTATTGCCAATTCAACAATGCCTACAAGGTGAACCACGGACACTATGGCCCGGTCAATCTCGACGGCGCGAAGTTCTGGATCACCGGCGACCTGGGCGCGGATTTTTCGCAGGGAAACACCGACTGGGCTCTGGTTACCTTTGATAAGGCCATGACAAAGGAACAACAGAGCGCGCTGGGCGCGATCCTGCCCAATGTCTTCCCCGTGAAGTGGAACTCGTTCCAGACCGCAGTGGGGAACATTGACACTTGGGAATTCAACAAAGACGAAGCGCACGCCACGATCGACGGCGGCAAGACCGCGGAGGTGAAGTTACACCGCTTCCCCGGAAATACCGACGACCCGGTCGTGATCCGCAACCTGAAATACTGGGGCACGCCCCGAAACGACGGTTTCGTCATGATGCCGAATGATCTTGAGGCCTATAAGACGGGGCCCAAAGCATTCGAACACAAAGGGACCAACGGGTTCATGCTCACTCTCGATATGGCCTCAACTGATGTAAAACAATAAAATTTGCAGACGTTCGCAAAGACCTGGCCGGAGGATCGTGGGATCCTCCGGCCTTTGGTGTTTTACCGGCCCGTCTTTGCAAAAACTTTACGTCGATCTTTTATCCATTGAGTAGTTCACGCCCCGCTTCGCGCAGCAAGTCGACAGCTTGGGAGTCGATCTGCTTCTTACCGTAGATGGGAGCCAGGACCGCTTCGGCGATCTTTATCGCCGCGGCCGAATCAGGCACATAGCCCGCTGTGGTGTATAAAGCACCGCCCTGACAAAAGGCTGCCACAGTCAAGAGAAGTGTCAAAGAGAGAACTGCGGAAACTCTCATGGCATGACCTCCAATTGTCCTTAACTGCGCCTCGCTTCGCTCGGCTGGAGAGCCGAGGCGGCTGTCGCCACTTGGTTCTTGCTAGTCCTCTACTGCTTTCCGCAGCGCCGCTCTTGCCAGTAGGCGTGTGGAATCCAGCATGGGCAATGGCGACTGCTCGGGCGTCATCAATAGTGGAATTTCAGTGCAGCCGAGGACAACCGCGTCGCAACCTTCGTCTTTTAGCGTGCGGATCGTTTCGGTGAGGTAGGCCTGGGTGCGCGGCAAGAACACACCCTGGACGAGTTCGTCGAAGATGATGCGGTGGATGCGCTCACGCTGCTCCACACCGGGAATGCGATGCTCAATGCCGGCGGCTTTCAGTTTTTCGCGGTAGACCGGACCTTCCATCAGGGCCCGAGTGCCTAGAACTCCCAGGCGCCTGTAGCTATGGCGCTTAGCCTCGTTCGCAACCTCAACTGCAATGTGCAACCAGGGGCGCGGCGAACGGTGCTCAATCAAGTCGAAAGCTTGATGCACTGTGTTGACCGGAGCGATCAGAAAGTCCGCACCGGTTTTGGCCAGCTTTTCCGCCGAGGAGAGCATGAGTTCGGCAACGCCCGCCCAGTCGCCAGCATCGATACACTTCACGTAGTCGGCGAAGTTGTGGCCATGCATGGAAATTTCGGGATGATGGTGCGGGCCGAGCAACTCCGCTCCTTCAAGGCAGATGGTGCGATAGCAGAGCGCGGCGCCTTCCGCGCTGCAGGCGACGATGCCGATGTGTTGAGGCACAGTGGTCAGTGGCCATTGATCATTGATCCGTGATCAGTGATCAGCGGCCAGTTAGTTCTCCGTTGCGAATCATTCAGCCATTGATTGTAGCTGGAGAACCGGCATATGGGCTGCTCTCGCGATAGCGCCTTTCGAATTCTTCGCGGGTGCAGAGAGTCTTGATGTCGATGATGCGGTCGACGGCGAGGATGCCATCGAGATGGTCAACTTCGTGCTGCAGGAGTTCGGAGAGGTTGCGGTCGTCACCGGCGCGAAATTCGTGGCTTTCACCCTTCGTATCCTGATAGCGGACCGTGATTTCGCGATTGCGTTCGACTTGCATGAAGATCGAGAGGAAGCTGAGGCAGGCGTCCCAGACGACAATCTTTTCGTCACAGCGTTCGACGATCTTCGGGTTGATGAGCGGCCAGGGCTTCTCTGCGGGCAACTGCAGGAAGATAACGCGTTGCCGGATGCCCAGTTGCGGGGCGGCGATGCCTCGGCCGTAGCCCGTGGCGGCGCGCCAGTGAGCGAGCGTATCGGCAAGGTCTTTGATGAGAGCAGCGATCTCGGGAGTGGAAGGATCCTCAACCCGCAGGGCGACCTCCCGCAGGCGCGGATCGCCGAGTTGGAGGATGGTCTTGACCGCCATGATTCACCTTGCTGCGGCGGCGTCGAACAGGTCCAGAAACTCCAGCTTCTTTTCCGCCGGCAAAAATGACGCCTCGAACGAGTTGCGGGCGAGTTCGCGCAGGTGCTCGTCGGTGAATCCGAAGGTTTGTTGGGCGATCTGGTATTCGCGAGCGAGCGTGGTGCCGAACATGGCCGGGTCATCGGTGTTGAGCGTGATCATCACGCCGTGGTCAAAGTAGGTTTTCGCGGGATGATCGGCGATGTTGGGGCAGAGGCCAGTGCGCAGGTTGCTGGTGAGACAGATTTCGACCGGGACCTGCCTTTGCGCGAGTTCTTCGACGAGATCGGGATCGTGGAAAGCGGTGAGGCCGTGGCCAATGCGCTCGGCGCGCAGGTTCAGCGCGCCCCAGACGGATTCCGGGGGGCCGGTTTCTCCAGCGTGCGCGGTAAGGCGCAGGCCGTGGTCGGCGGACCAGACGTAGGCGTCGCGGAAAAGCTCAGGCGGCGCTTTCTGCTCGTCNNGCGGCCGCGATCCAGCCCCTCGAAGATGGCGGCGAAGTCCTGCTTGCGCCACAGGCAGACTCCGACCGAGACGTAGACTTCGGCGTGGAGCACGTTTTCTTCTTTCAGCCGCTGCATCAGGCGGTAAGTGATGAGTTCGTAATCTTCTGGAGTCCGCAAGTGCTCTGTGATGTTCTTGAAGGAGAGAAGGAAACCTTGGAAATCTGCGTAGCGATAGAGCTGGTCGACTTCGGCCCGCGTTGCGCTTTCGCCGTGGCGCTGGCAAAGTTCGAGCAGCGTCTGCGGTTCGATTGCGCCCTCGAGATGCAGATGCAGTTCGGCCTTGGGCAGGAGTCGCAGAAAACTATTCGGCGGCCGGTCGAGGGCGGAGGACATCACTTCCCGATTGTAGATTCTTGGTGGAAGATTTGCGAGGACGAGAACTCACCACGGAGTCACGGAGAGCGCCGGAGGTTGAGGTTCGGGGTGGAAAAGTACAGGGATCCTTCGACTGCGCTCAGGATGACAGCTCGGTTTTGCTGATGGCTGACAGCTATTTCTTCGCGAACTCGCTGCGGTGACGGCTGTAGAAAATGTAGATCAGCAGGCCGAGGCCCAGCCAGATTACGAAGCGCAGCCAGGTGATGACGGTGAGTCCGGTCATGAGGCCGCCGCAGAGGACGATCGAGATCAGCGGGAACCAGGGGACCAGGGGCACTTTGAAGATGCGCGGGCGGTTGGGCTGGGTGCGGCGCAGGATGATCACTCCGAGCGAGACCAGAGCGAAGGCGAAGAGCGTGCCGATGTTCGAGAGATCGGCGGCATCGCTGATGGCGAAGATGCCGGCGGGGATACCGACGGCGAAGCCTGCGATCCAGGTGGAGTAGTGGGGCGTCTTAAATTTGGCGTGAACCTTTGAGAAGAGCGCGGGAAAAAGACGGTCGCGCGACATGGCGTACCAGATGCGGGCCTGGCCATATTGAAAAACGAGCAGCGAGGAGATCATGCCGGTGAGCGCGCCGATAACGATAATGGAGCGCGACCAGGGGCTGGCGCCGAGCACCTTCAGCGCATAGGCTACAGGGGCATCCGCGGCTTCACCAGTGACGAAGGTGGTGTATTTCATCATGCCGAGTAGGACGATGGAGACGCCGACATAGAGGATGGTGCAGACGATGAGCGAGGCGATGATGCCGAAGGGCAA
>PLKR01000527.1:5144-5496 GCA_003140655.1 Acidobacteriaceae bacterium
CCACCGATGACGAGGAAAACGAGAATAGCACCGATCTTAATGGCGACCATCACGTTGTTGGCTTTGGCGGATTCGCGCACGCCGCGTACCAGCAACACGGTTAGGATGAAGATGATCAGGAAGGCGGGGAAGTTGAAGTACGAGCCGGTCCAGTGTCCGGTTTCCCAGACTGGCGTGGACCATTTGTCCGGCAAGTGCAGGCCGAAGGATTCCAATTGCGCCTTGCTGTAGGCGGCAAAGCCGATCGCGACCACCACGTTGCTAACCACGTATTCGAGAATGAGGTCCCAGCCGATGATCCAGGCGAAGATTTCTCCCAGGGTGGCGTAAGAATAGGTGTAGGCGCTGCCGG
>PLKR01000527.1:5506-5628 GCA_003140655.1 Acidobacteriaceae bacterium
CATGCCTCCGCCGCGAAGGAAGTTCACAATGATGTCGAGAACTTGCGCATGGAGAATCGACGGAGCCTGAAAATATTCTCCGGCCGCGGCCGTCCCTGTGAGCACGAAGATGCCGGAGCCGA
>PLKR01000059.1 GCA_003140655.1 Acidobacteriaceae bacterium
GCCAAAAAGTAAAGCGCTAATCCCTTTTCCTGAAAGCGCGTCGACCACAGACGGCACATGTCCGACAGGCAATGGTTGATGTTGCCCGCCTCGAACTGCATCGTCAGACCGCCGGTTTCCAGAGCGCTGTAGGTCAGGAAATCCTGGATGAACTGCTGCAACCGCTTGCCGCTCGACTGCATGTCGCCCAGCACTTCCCGCTGGCGCGAATTCAACGGTCCCAGTTTCCCGCTCTGCAGCAACTCCACATACCCGTTCAGAATTGCCAGCGGCGTCTTCAGGTCGTGCGCCGCTGAGCCGAGCGCGTTGGTCGTGCGCTGGAATCGCTGCTGCAACTCGGAGTACGCCTGATGTAAATCAACCGGATTGGATATTCCTTCCCCCGGAACTGAAGACACTGGTGGGCCAGTCTTTGCTTCACCAGGCTCGGAAACACACACGTTCTTTTGCACTGTGGCCATATTAAGGGGGCGATCTAACACAGAGGGGGGTCCACTCGACTGGTTCAGAGCAGAATGCTGTATCAAAATGGTATGCTACGCCGCTTTTCCCTGTCAACGAAAAATGCACGCTGATTACCCAAGTGTGGCAAAACCTTGCACTCCTCGACTGGTTACGACTGCCTTCGGCCCAGCCCAGGACGGAGACCCGACGAAGTCCAAAGCGATGAAAAGTCCGTAGTTTAACGGCCTTATTGCCTCCGAACCCCGAAAGTTGATCCTGTCTTCTTGCGTTTCGACCGGGTTCCTTTCTGGATTTGCCCCCTAACTCAGCCTTTGGCCCCTGAGATGCTTGAAATGTTCGGTGCAAAGAACGACGGAAGGGGCGTGTGTGTGAACAGTAAGACTCCAGCGGCAGAGCGTCGGCGGTGGCCGCGCTTGCCTTTGGCGATCCCCGTCTTTGTCAGAAGCCGGGCCGAGTCTGACAAGGAATTCCTGGAGTTTGCCACGGCTCTCAATGTCTCCGCTGGCGGTATGCTGCTCGCAGTTCGCCGCTCCATCCCCTCCGCGGCTCAGGTTTCTCTTGAGATCCCCAGCGCTCCGTTAGCCGCCCTCGCAGCCCTGCCAACCGTTAACCGGAACCTGCGCGCCAAGGTGTTGCGCATGCAACATGGCGAGGGCTACAACCTGCTCGGTCTGAAGTTCTCCCGGCCGCTTCTCAACCACAATTCCGCCAAGCCTCGACGGAAGGTCGCTTCTTCCCTGTGAAAATCTTTTCCCCCGCTTTTCCTTGGTTTTCTACTGCCCTCCTACCCTGCCGATCACCGCTTCTCAATCCTCCGAATCTTTAGTAAGTTGCTTTCCATCAATCAGATAGACTAGCCTGACAGGGTACGTCTCTCTCCCCTCTGTGTTTGGTTCTCCAGATGCACATCAAAGCGTAAGCCTGTGCTGCGGAAGCCAGGAACACTTATGAGCACTTCAAACCCAGTCAGCGCGTTGATCCAGCCCCTCGGCGAGATGCCTCCAGAAGCGATCGTGTTCGGGGGCACAGAGGCCATGCGGGCGCTCCGCGAACGGCTGGCCAAAATAGCCGGCGCCAACGTCCCTGTGCTCATCCAGGGAGAGAGTGGCACTGGCAAAGACATCATCGCGCGGATGATCCATGCCTCTTCGCCGTGGAAGACCGGACCATGGGTCAAGGTGAATTGCCCGGCGATTCCCGGCACGCTGCTCGAGAGCGAACTCTTCGGCTACGAAAAAGGTGCATTCACAGGCGCCTACGGCATGAAACCCGGACGCGTCGAGATGGCGCATCGTGGCACGCTTTTCCTCGATGAAATTTCCGAACTCGACATGGCCTTGCAGTCGAAGCTCTTGCAACTACTTCAGGACGGCCAGTTCTGCCGCATCGGCGCCCAGGAAGACAAGAAAGTGGAAGTTCGCGTGGTTTGCGCCACTAATCGAAAACTGGAAGAGGAAATCGCCGCCGGCGCCTTCCGTGCCGATCTGTTCTACCGCATCAACGTCGTGAATCTCCACATGCCGCCGCTGCGCGAGCGCGCCTCCGACATTCCGCAACTCATCAGCTACTTTCTCGAGTACTACAACCGGAAATTCAACGCGCGCGCCAACCCGCCCTCTGCCGAGTTGATGAACGCGCTTAAGAAATACCACTGGCCGGGCAACGTCCGCGAGTTGGAAAATCTGATGAAGCGCTATGTGATTCTCGGTACCGAGGAATCCATCTCCGGCGATCTGCACCCGCATGAACCAGATTTCTTCAGTGCCGATATTTCCGTCGACGGGCCGATCTCGCTGAAAAAAATNNNNCTGAACATTAGCTACCGCGCCTTGCTCTACAAGATCCGCGACGCCGGTCTCCCCTCCAACCGCGCCCCACGCCGACCCCAGTTCGATGACCCCGCGAACCACCCCGTCGCCGCCGACTGACTTCTCATTGCCAATAGCAGTTTGTCATCCCTCTCGATGTGAGAGCCTGCCCTGAGAGGAGCCGAAGGGAATCCAGGTTTCGCCGTCACCCGCTTCCTCGCCGATCTTCTGTGAGAAGTGGCGCCCTCGCCGGGCGATTTTTGGATTTTCGGAACCGAAGACGAAGCG
>PLKR01000211.1:0-2705 GCA_003140655.1 Acidobacteriaceae bacterium
CAGGAGACGCTGGTCACGCTGGCGAGCGATACCGGCGGGCGCGCCTTTCTCGATTCCAACGACTTTACGAAGATTTTCAAGGGAGTGCAGGACGATACGTCGACTTACTACCTGCTCGGCTATCACAGCACGAACTCCGCGCGTGACGGGCATTACCGGCGGATCGTCGTGAAGATGAACGACAAGAGCAATGTTCCCGGTGCGAAGATCGACTACCGCCGTGGCTACTATGCGCCTGCGGATTATCAGCACTCCACGAAGGACGACAAAGAGCGGCAGATGGAGGAGGAACTGGCTTCCGAACTGCCGGCCACCGATTTGCCTCTTTATCTGGGTGTCGCCTACTTCCGCCTGGAGGGCAACAAGTTTTTCGTCCCCATGTCTCTAGTGGTGCCGGGATCGCAGATTCCATTTGTCCGCAGCAGCGACCGGGACAAGGCAACGCTGGATGTGATCGGAATGGTGCTTGATAGCGAGCACCACCCCTTGAATAGAATTCGCGACACCGTGAAACTCGCGGTGAACACATCGACTGAAGTGCAAAAGAAGAATGTGCAGTACGACACGGGGATGAGCCTGCTCAGCGGCAAATATCACCTGAAATTTGTTGTACGGGAGAATCAAACCGGCCGCATGGGATCGTTCGAAACCGACATCAGCGTGCCGGACTTGAAGGCGCAGCCGCTGAAGATGAGTTCTGTGGTGCTGGCCAGCCAGCTTCAGCCGGCAAAGAAGAGTGCGAACCCGAATCCATTGGTGCATGACGGCTCCGAGATCATTCCGAGCATCACTCATGTTTTCTCGGCTACGCAGCACTTGCTTCTTTATTATGAGGTGTACGATCCAGCCCACCTGACGGTCGCGAATTCCACGAGAGCCGGACAGAGCAAGCCTGGCATCCGGCTCTTGAGCAACGTCGCGTTTTTTCAGGGCAAAGCCAAAGCCTACGAGAGTTCATTGGTGGAGTTGACGGAGTTGAATGCGCAAGACCGAAAGGCGGCCGTCTTCCAGTTGGACGTGCCGCTCACTTTGCTCAAACCTGGTTTCTATACCTGCCAGGTAAATGTGATCGATGATGCCGGTGGACACTTCCTGTTTCCGCGGCTGGCCCTGTTGATCCGGGGAACCTAGTAGGGGATGAAACCAGTACAGGTGTAGCGAGACACCCCTTCGTCAATGTAGCGTGAAAAATTTGGGATTCTACAGTTACTGTCAGGGGTGACGAGGCCAGACACCACTAAAGTGCCATTGACGAAACAGCACTCTGGTACTAGCGTTCGTGTGCGCCGCTTTTCTGAAAAAATTTAACTCCCCCCGTTCTGCAGTGGCTTACCCACCTCTGCCCCTCGACGCGGCGTGTTTAAGACACGCGGGTCCGGCCCTGTCAGCGTCAGACAATCTCGAAGATTGATCTTTGACGATATTCGATTCGTGGGAGGACAACATGAAAAACCAACTACCACCATTTCTTGCAGCAGCGCCGCTGTGCGAGACGTGAATAGAAGGGCTCTGTCTCGGCTCCCCGGGTAGTTCATCCTTACGCCACTGAGGTGTCCCATGGACAGCCGTCGCTCTAAGTGTCTAATTTATGCGCTCGTCTTATGGCTGTTGGTTGCCATATTAGTGCCTCAAGGGATGGCTCAGGCCAACGTAACGGGAGTGTGGAGCACGCAGCCATATGTTATGCCGATCAACCCCATCCATGTGGCGCTGCTGAGCAGTGGCAATATCCTGGTGGTGGCGGGCTCGGGAAACTGTCCCCCGTCGCAGTCCGGTTGTCCGGCGGGTCCGCCGTATGGCCCATCGAATAGCTCCGGAGCATTGCTATGGAATCCGACGACCGGAGCATACACGCAGTTTTCAGTGTCGTGGGACATGTTCTGCAATGGAATGGTACTTCTGCAGGATGGAACCGCGCTGATCGATGGCGGCACGATCCAATACGATCCTTTCTACGGACAGCCGCTGGCTTCAATTTTTAATCCTTCCACAAACACTTTCACCAATGCTCCAAACATGGCAGACGGGCGCTGGTACCCCACGGTGACAACGTTGGGAAATGGCAGCGTCATGACGTTCTCGGGGCTGAATGAGGTCGGAGGAACCAACACCTCGGTCGAGTTTTATACGATCGGCTCGGGCTGGAGTCAGGAATACCTGGCGGGGTGGACTCCGCCGCTGTACCCGCGGATGCACCTTCTGCCGAATGGCAATGTTTTCTACTCGGGGCCGGGCACGAGTTCAGCGTTGTTTAATCCCGCGACGACCACCTGGACCCTCGATGTGGCCAACACCAACTACAGCGGCACCAGGACCTATGGGACGTCGGTGCTGCTGCCTTTGACGCCGGCCAACAACTACGATCCCAAGATCACGATCATGGGCGGGAACAGCCCAGCCACCAATACCACGGAAATCATCGACATGGGTGCGACGACGCCGAAATGGGTGTATGGGCTGAACATGTCGGAGGCGCGCATCGAGATGAATGCGGTGATTTTGCCCAATGGCGAGATTTTGGCGGTTGGTGGTTCAGTCGATGACGAGGACACGGACACCCTGAGCTTGAATGCGGACTTGTTCAATCTAAACAGTGTCAATCTCAGCTCTAACCCCCCTAATTTGGGGACGGTCTCCTCTGCCGGGGCGAATGCGACCGAGCGGCTATACCACTCGGTGGCGCTGCTGCTGCCGAACGCGACGGT
>PLKR01000211.1:2774-3350 GCA_003140655.1 Acidobacteriaceae bacterium
ATTTCCTCGGTGGTTCTGGTGCGCAACGGGACGGTGACGCACGCCTTTGGCATGGACCAGCGCATGGTGGGCATGAACTTCACCGTGGGGTCTGGATCGCTGACGGTTACGGCTCCTCCCAACAGCAACATCGCGCCGCCGGGATTTTACATGTTGTTCATTCTGAACAGCTCGGGTGTGCCCTCCGTTGCGCAGATGGTTCAGCTGTTGCCGATGGTGGGCAGTGTGGCGCCGAACAATGGGTCAACAACGGGCGGAACTCCGGTGACGATCACGGGGACGANNCGGCGGCGACCAACGTGGTGGTCGTGAACAGCACGACCATCACAGCCACGACCCCAGCGCATGCTGCGGGAGCAGTGACAGTCACGGTAACGGTGAACGGGCAAAGCGGAAGCCTGGTCAATGGGTTCACCTATACCGCAGCCGGGGCGATCAGTTTCATCCAGGTAGCATCAGCTACGCCGCAAACGACGACGGCGACGGTGAGCGCGACCTATGAGGCGGCACAGACGGCCGGGGATCTGAATATTGTGGCGGTCGGCTGGAACGACACCGTGGCGGCGGTGCAGTCGG
>PLKR01000399.1:0-327 GCA_003140655.1 Acidobacteriaceae bacterium
ATAGCGAAGTATTGTCACGCGTACAAAGTGAGTACGTGGAAGATCCGAACATTCCCAAGGTGACGGACGGGGCTTTGCACGGGCTGGTGGAGTCGCTTGACGCGAATTCCAGCTACCTGTCGCCGGAAGCTTACAAGGCCTACAAGGCTCACAAGTCAGAGGCCAAGGGTGAGATTGGGGCGACCGTCTCGAAACGCTTTGGGTATGCGGACGTGGTTTCGGTGCTGCCGGGCTCGCCGGCGGAGAAGGCGGGGATTGAGGATACGGACATCTTCGAATCGATTGAAGGCCGGAGTACGCGGGATATGTCGCTGCCGGAGATTCACA
>PLKR01000399.1:345-512 GCA_003140655.1 Acidobacteriaceae bacterium
ACCAAGGGCAAGGCGCAGGAAATTGCCGGGAAGATCAAGTCGCTGGAAAAATCAGGAGCGAAGAAGCTAGTCCTGGATTTGCGGAACACGTCGGAAGGAGACGAAAGCGAGGGCGTTGCCGCGGCCAATCTTTTCCTGAACCACGGCACGATCACTTATCTGCAAGG
>PLKR01000399.1:564-4065 GCA_003140655.1 Acidobacteriaceae bacterium
ACCTTCGGCGAAGGGTCAGTGCCGAAAACCTTCGATCTGCCTGACGGCGGAGCGCTGATTCTCTCTGTGGCGAAATACTATTCGCCCAGCGGGAAGGCGATTCAGGAAACTGCAGTGACTCCCAATGTGCTGGTGGCCGACGATACGGACAATGTGATCTCCGATGATGAGGACCAGGAGCCTGCGGCTGCGGAACCGGAAGCCAAGCCCAAGAACACGCAGGACGATCAGTTGCACAAGGCCATCGAGGTGCTGAAGAGCCGGACGAGCTAGTTGTTCCTTCTATTTGCTGGCAAGTTAATCGCGCGCCGAAAGGCGCGCGATTTTGTTTTCTCTCCAGTTGGAGATAGTTATGGAATCCTCTCGATTGCCTTCAATTCGGGTTCAACAATTGCTGTCGGTAGCCTGGCGAAGCCGGCCGGCTCGGCGTAGGTCTGCCCTTCGTTCAGCATCCATCGCAGGAAGTCCTTGATAGCCTCCTGTTTCGTGGATTCCATCTTTTCAGGAACTAGAATCCAAGTGAAGCTGGAGATAGGGTACGACCTGTCGCCTGAAGGATCAGTAATGGAGGAGGGAAAATCGGAGGGAATGGCCTTTGCGGCTGCGGCCGCTGCGGTGATGCTAGAGGAATCAGCGATGATGAAATTCCCAGCCGCGTTTTGTACCTGCCCGTACGACAACTGGTTCTGCGCTGCGTAGACGAGTTCGACGTAACCGATGGAATTCGAAGTCTGCTTCACCATTCTGGCGAGATTACCATTGCCTTCCGCTTCTTTGCCGACTGGCCATTTAATGGAGCTCCCGCGACCGACCCTGGTTCTCCACTCCACGCTAACTTTGCTCAAATANNGGAAGGCAGTTGGATCCTCGGGTTCTGCGCGGCGATTGCAGGATCGTTCCATTTGGTGATCGTTCCCAGGTAGATCCCGGCCAGAGCCTTCGGCGAAAATCGGAGCGGTTCGACCACGCCTGGCAAGTTATAAATCGGCACGATCGCCATGAGGACGGTGGCGAACTGAGAGATTTTTCCTCTTGCGAGATGTATGTCGGTCACGGGAGCATCGGTGGCACCGAAATCTGCAGTGCCGGAAGTCACCATTTCAACGCCTGTTTCCGATCCGTAGGGTAAGTAGCTGAAGTGGACATTGGGGCGGGCCTTCTCGAACGCTTGGAACCACTTTGAATAGATCGGGAGAGGAGTAGTGGTTCCGACGCCAACCAACTGGACTTTTTCCGGGTTCTGGGAAGCGGCGATCTGAGCCAGTGCCAGCACCAACGTGAGGTGCCAGAATCGTTGGAAACGCACGTTCCTCCCTGTAACTGGATGGAGATGACTGTAAATCCATTTTAGCCGAACTGGTTTTCTTGTCTAGCCCTTTCGGGGGTCCACCCCCCGCTTCCCCGAAACACCTCCACTAGCGGACAGACACCGAACTGCGTGTGGCCGAGGCCCTTGACGCCCTGCTATTCTGAACACATCTCGCCATGAAGTCGCTCTATGAAGATCTTCCGCCGGTGGAGATTGCCGGACGGAAGTTCGTGGGCCGGTTGTTGTTCGGCCTGCTGGTGCTGATTTCCGCCCTGGTAGGAGCGACCGCGGGACTTCTGCTGGTCTACACCACGGACTTGCCGCAGGTCGAAGCCCTGGAAGCGTATCGTCCGAGTTCGATAACGGAACTGTACGACGACCACGAGCGCGTGATTGGATCGTTCGCGCTGCAGCGCCGGGTGGTGGCAGGATACGATGACTTCGCGCCGGTGCTGCGGGATGCGCTGGTCTCCATTGAAGACAAGGACTTCTACCGGCATTCGGGAATCAACTTCTGGCGCATCGTGGGAGCGGCGTACCGCGACATTGGGTCAGGCGGGAAGGTTCAGGGTGCGTCGACACTGACCATGCAGTTGGCGCGCAACCTGTTTCTTTCTCCCGATCGCTCGTTTCATCGCAAGGTGCAGGAGACGATGCTTGCGATTCAGATTGAGCGGCGTTTCACCAAACTGCAAATCTTCACGCTGTATGCTAATCAGATCTTTCTGGGGCACGGCGTATACGGCTTCGAGGCTGCATCAGAGTTCTACTTCAGCAAGCCGGCTCGAAGGCTGACGCTGGCAGAAGCCGCACTGCTGGCGGGTCTGCCCAAGGGTCCGGGGATCTATTCGCCGATCAACCATCCCGACCGGGCGATGAAGCGCCGGAACCTGGTGATCAACGCCATGCTGGAAGATGGAAAGATTACGGCGGCTCAGGCGGCGGACGCACGGTCGGCGCCGGTGGTCTTGCATCTGCAGCACGATCCCAATTCGCTGGCGCCTTACTTCGTGGAGGAGATACGACGGTACCTGGAAAACAAGTACGGAGCCGACCAGGTGCATGAAGGCGGGTTAAAGGTCTACACCTCGCTTGACGTCGATCTGCAAAAGGCCGCGAACCGAGCGGTGCTGGATGGTCTGGCGGCATACGAACGGCGACATGGATGGAAGGGAAATCTGGAGAACGTGCTGGCGGACGGAAGCGCGCTCGACAAGTACGAGCATCCCGATTGGGATGACGAACCGGAAGTGAATGGCTACGTTCACGCGCTGGTGACTTCGTCCGGGGTTGGGATAGCAACGCTGAAGTTCGGACGCTACGCGGCGGCTTTGGGACAGTCGGATGTGGCCTGGACGCAGCGCAAGATGCCGGATCTGCTGCGGACGGGAGACATCTGCTACGTGAAGATTTTAGGGTTGAACGCCAACGGGGCGGCACGTGTCAGCCTGGAGCAGGACTCCGGCGCGCAGGGAGCGCTGGTGGCGATTGACAACGCGACGGGCGGCATCAAGGCGATGGTGGGCGGACGGGATTTCAGCGAATCGAAATTCGATCGCGTGACTCAGGCGTTGCGGCAAGTGGGATCGTCGTTCAAACCCTATGTTTACACGACGGTGATTGACCGGGGCGGAAGTCCGGACGACACGATCCTGGATGAGCCGGTGACGTTTGAGACCGGCTCTGGGCCTTATTCGCCGCATAATTATGACGAAAANNCGTGATTGAGTACGCGGAGCGCTTTGGAATTACTGCCAGGTTGCCGCCGTATTTGCCGGTAGCGCTGGGTGCGGCAGAAATCACGTTGATGGAGCAGACATCCGCGTACAGCGTGTTCCCGAACGACGGCGTGCGCGTTACGCCTCGCTACATCACGAAGGTGACCGACTACGAAGGGCGGGTGCTGGAAGAGGACTATCCCGATGTGAAGGATGTGATCAGCGCACGTACGGCACGAATCATGACCGGGATGCTTCGTGAGGTGGTGCTGCACGGGACGGGAATAGCGGCAGCGAAGATGCCTTTCCCGCTCGCCGGAAAAACGGGCACGACCAACGATTTCACGGATGCGTGGTTTGTGGGATTCTCTCCGGCGATGACTTGCGGCGTGTGGATGGGATTCGACGAGAAGAGATCTCTGGGAGCGAAGGAAACGGGAGCGCATGCGGCGCTGCCGATCTGGATGAACTTCA
>PLKR01000399.1:4123-5699 GCA_003140655.1 Acidobacteriaceae bacterium
ATAATCTCTGACATCTTATGAAACCTCTGTTCCGCTTTGCGATGCTGGCGCTGGTGCTGGTGGTTGTGGCATTGGTGTCGGCACTGACGGCGATGCGATTTGCAATTCACGGGCAGGTAGTCGAGGTGCCCGCCGTGGTCGGGCTCACGCCTTCGGACGCGGAACGCGCGGTTGCCGGGCTGGGGTTGCAGATCGAAGTGGAGCGGCAGTATTACAGTCCGCAGATTCCCGAGGGACGGATCATGACCCAGTTGCCGCTGGCGGGGACGAAGGTACGGCGGGGATGGCAGGTGCGCGTGGCGCAGAGTCTGGGACCGCAGCGCGTGGTGATTCCGGATGTAACCAAGCAAAGCGAGCGCGCGGCGGAATGGAACATCCAGCGGCGTGGACTGGAAGTGGCTTCGACCGCGGAGATGCAGTTGGCGGGAACGCCTGCCGACCAGGTGCTGGCGCAGAGTCCGCCGGCGAACGCGAGCCAAGTGGCGGCTCCGAGAACAAGCCTGCTGGTAACCGCCGCGGCTGATCCGCCGGCGTATGTCATGCCCAGTTTTGTGGGACAGCCTTTGGACACTGTGAGCCGCACGCTGCAGGTTGCAGGCTTCAAACTTGGGAATGTGAGCATCGCGCCGCCGGCGGCGAATTCAGCAGCGCCTGGTACGGTCCCGGTCATTCCAACTACCCCGCCGCCTCAACCGTCGCCTGCTAGCGTGATCGTTGTGCAGACACCGCCAGCGGGGCAGAAGGTTCTGGCTGGCGCGGTGGTGAACTTCGAAGTGCGCTGAGGTGTGGTGAGGTTCGCAGACTGTCTTCAATAAGGCCCGGTGAGCCACGGCTAGCTTCTCTCTAAGATCGCGGCGAAGAAGCCATCGCACGGGTGCACACCGGGCAGCGTACGCAGGTAGGGGCCGCGAGTGAGCGAGGAAACGTCCGGCGAGATTAATTCGCCTTCCTGTTGAAGCCGATCGAGCTCGGAGCGGCAGTCGACTAAGCGGAGTGATGAGCCGTCTGCTAGAGCAGGCTCGATCACGTCCTCGTTTTCTTCTTTTTCCAGGGAGCAGCTGGAATAGATCAGGCGGCCTCCGGCAGCAACTTGAGCCATGGCTGAACGGAGGATCGCGAGCTGGCGCACCTGCAGATCGGCGAGATCTTCGGGAGTGAGGCGCCACTTGATTTCCGGGTTGCGAGAGAGAGTGCCGGTGCCGGAGCAGGGTACGTCAGCGAGAACCCGGTCGAATTTTGTAGCGAAGGGAAGATTCCGCGCGTCGGCGGCGACCACTGAGATGTTGCGGGCTCCAGCTTCGGAGGTTGGATCATGTGCGCTCAGTAGCTTTCGCAGCAAACGTGCGCGATGAGGGTGAAGTTCGACCGCCGAAAGATTCGTGTTGGGATTGCGATCGGCGATGGCGGCAGTTTTTCCTCCTGGCGCCGCACAACAGTCGAGAACGTGCGCGCCGTGGCCGACCAGAGCCGCGACGAGTTGAGAGGCTTCATCCTGAATAACACAGAGGCCTGCCCGAAAAGCGGCGGTCTTGGTGACGTCCCCGTGCCGCACTCGTCGCGCAGAGGCAAGGAAAGC
>PLKR01000147.1:0-1598 GCA_003140655.1 Acidobacteriaceae bacterium
CCATGCCAGAAGCAGCACCAGCGCAAGAATCACTCCGTAGCCGTTCAGGCGATAGAAACGATCCGCTTGACCCAGCAACTCGGCCGCAGCGCTGACCAGTGCAGTGATGGCCAACACCAAGAAGCAGCCAAGAAGGTTGAATCTCATTACGTAACNNTTGGGCATCAGTGCCAGCGTCGCCAGCAAAAACACCAGAATCCGAAGCCACGGGGCGCGAAGCTGCGAAGCAATGAACGACGCTATAAGTGCCGCGGTTCCGGTGAACAGCAAACTGTGCAGTAGCGACGTGCCGAGGGTGGATGCGAGCGGAAGGTATGCGTCAAAATTCGATCCGAAGTCCGCGGGTGCCGAACGATGCGCCGTTATCACGTGCTGCGAGATGGTCTGCAACAGCGTCTGCAATCCGATCAGCGCGGCTGCTCCGCCCCAGCCGATGAACAGGGCATCGCGGTAATAGGGTGCTGGCATGCCGGTCCAACCGGGGAAATTTTCTTCGGCGAACGCCCGTTTTGCGAAGTACCACGCCACTCCGAAAATGAGCGCCAACGCGCCGAAATAAAACGGGCCGCCGAGGACGGCTCCGATCGCCAGAGTAGCGAGCATGACCTTGAACGGTACCGCGGTGTTGTACGCGCTCAGGAACGCAGGAATGCGATTGCCGAGCGCAAACACCAGGACGTACGCGGCAAGTCCCCACAGCGCCCATCGCGACAATCGTTTCCACGGGATCGAGCGCACTTCGGGCGAGCGTAAATTCTTCAAGAAAATAATCAGCACGGTGATGGCCAGTCCGCCGAGGAATAAGATGGGAATCGCGATGGCCAAAACCGTTCGAGGAATCGTCAACTCTTCCNNCCGGAATCTTGACATACGTGCGGTAGTCGGTGACCTCGTCCCCAAGCACCACCAGTTCGATCCGCGCATACGCGTGTCCGATGGAAGCTTGCGACGCGGTAGCCTGATCTAATGGCGCTATTTGCTGCCACGTAAGGGTGTGGTCGGTACGGTGCGGGCGTTTATCGGAATTGGCCTCGACCATAGCCCACTGGCTCAGATCGATCTTTTTTTCTTCTCGCAGAAATTTCTCCGCGCGCGCGACGGCGTCGTCTTTGGTGAGGGAAGCGCCGGACGTTTCTTCGGCGAGCGTGTGACGCACCGAATGCAGCGAACCGTCGGGCTTCAGGACGACGGCGTATTCCTCGGGCTCTCCGTCGCGGAAATAGCGCACGCGCCAGAGAGCGCCGGGCACTTGCTTCGCATAGATTTCGTTGATGCGCGCGACGCCTCCGCGCTGTCGCAGAAATTCGTTCGCCACGGAATCGGTTACATTCATGAACAGCGTGGTGTGGATGTAGGAATTTGGATTGAGCCCCCGCTGGCGCAGNNCGCGCGGGCCGTCTTTGCGTCCACGGACAAGTTCAAATAGTCGCCGATCGACTCTGGTTTCAAACGCCATGCGAGCAAGCCGCCTGCGAGCAAGCACACGGCCAACAAACCCAGCATGGCTGGAGCGAGGGCAGCGTAGCGTCGCGTCTGGACGGCTTCCGCCCCAGGCGCAGCGGCCGTTACCCCGCTCAAATTGGGCTCGGGCGCCGCAC
>PLKR01000147.1:1639-1841 GCA_003140655.1 Acidobacteriaceae bacterium
ACCCACGAGAGAGGCATCGACGGTGTAGTGCCAGATCAACGTGGCGAGAATTCCCCATCGCAGCATCACCAGGCCCGCGACCACGCCGATGATTCCGATCTCGATGCCGCGAATGTAGGCCGGCTCTTGCGGATAGTTGCTGTGCAGGAAGCCCCACAAAAACGCCGGCACGATTACCGCGATCCATCGCGATTTCGTCAGC
>PLKR01000147.1:1846-2727 GCA_003140655.1 Acidobacteriaceae bacterium
CTCTTCGTAGTTCAATTCCTGCGGAGCCCATGCGCCGTAATGCGTCGCCACCACGTAGAACGCCACCACGTAACCGATGTGCGCGGCCGCGAAGGAAAGACCCACGACTGCCGCGGAGAAAAATTCCTTCGAGCGCAGCCCTCGCAGCGTGAATGTCTTGGAAAGCTGCAACTGCTTCGGCTGCGACGCGCGATACAAAGGCTCCGCAGCAGGCAGCACGAGCGTGATGGTCAGCGCCGTCAAAACCGAGATCAGCAGGGCGCTCCCGAGCTTTAGGGCAATGAAGCTTGCATAAGCCGTGTTGGTGTCGTAGCTGGCGCTCCACAGTGGCCAGCCATTCAGGTTTTGCAGGAACAAAAGCGTCGCGGCAAGCGCGCCCAGCAGGATTGCTCCGCGCCAGGAAGTCTTCCCGCGATTCGTGAGACGTATCGCCAGCCAAACCGCCATCGCCAATATCAAAATGTAAGGAACGGTGAACGCGATCGCGAGCGTCTCGTTGCCGGACCGCAGCTTCTCGAAACCGCGCTTCCACGCGTCGGGCACCTGCAGAAATTCTTGGCTGCCGCCAATCGCGTCGCCATTTAAAGTGGTCTGCAGCCGATACGGCGCGTCCTTGGCGCGGAAGCCCCGCTTCTCCCACGTGAACGACCAATCCAGGCGATTCGGTCGCTTGCTGGAGTTTGCTTCCTCGGGCAGAAAATCCCAGCCGCTCAGATCGACACCCAGCTTGCCGCTGAGAAAGCTTTGCGCTTTCGCCTGCGCGGCGGCGCGATCGAGTGACGCGCCCGCACGCGCCTCTTCTATCTTGTGCTCGTATCCGACGATATTTCCCGACGGGCTGACGCGAACGTCAAACTCTTCTTCCTGCTGCGGCCGGAAAA
>PLKR01000582.1:0-232 GCA_003140655.1 Acidobacteriaceae bacterium
GAGACAGCCGCCTCGGCGCGGGCCCCGGGACGGTAAAAAGCTGCGACCGCCGCCTCCTCCGATTCGTGCGTGTCGAACAACTTCGTCAGGTGCGACAACTCCAGAACCTTGCGCACATGCTCCGGCACGTTGCACAGCTTCAGTTCTCCGCGTGCCTGGCGGGTGCTGGTCATGGTGCGGACTATGGTGCCGAGTCCGCTGCTGTCAATGAATCCGACCTCACCCAAATGCA
>PLKR01000582.1:367-7018 GCA_003140655.1 Acidobacteriaceae bacterium
TGCGAAAGTCTCGGTGTTCATCCCGGTGGTTTTCGTGGGCCCACTGCCGGTAGTAAACGACTTCCTGGTCGTTCCAGACGTGATAGTCGCTATAGTACGGGTCATAGACCCGGTAGTAATGATGTGCGCAAGCTGTGCCCAATACCGAACACGCCAGCGCGGCCGCCAGGAAACAGGAACTGAGAAAACGCGACTTGCTGTTCATCTCTAAATGATCCTCCTCTATCCCTCTAACGTAGTTTCTTGGTAACGTCCATCTCCCACTGAATGAACCCGCACCGTTTCAATATGTTGCTCCGGCGCATCCGGGGGTTGCTCACAACCGAATCACTTCGGCCAATCGCCATCGGCGCAAGAAGCGGTCGGAAAGGCCCGCTCCTAAGATCCCGCGGAAAAGCTCACAAGTCTGTCCAGTCCCGTGGAAGAGCGGCGCTTCAGCGCCGCGTAAAGCTCATAAAACAAGTACGGGCTTCAGCCCCGGCGGTCGCACTTTGTCCACAAAGAGTTTTTCAGCAGCGTGCTAAGCTCGAACCCTCCCTACTGCCGCAGCGTCAGCCCGCTCAACACGCCTTGCTGCTTGGCGATCAGCGACTGCACGCCCTGCCGCGCAAACGCCAGCATCTTCGCGAACTGCGGTTCGTCGAAAACCTGGCGTTCCGCCGTCGCCTGTACTTCCACCATCTTGTGCCCGGCCGTCATCACAAAATTCATGTCCACATCGGCGCGCGAGTCTTCTTCGTAACAAAGATCGAGCAGGATTTCTCCATCCACAATCCCCACGCTCACCGCCGCAACAAAATCTTTCAATGGAACTGAAGTCAGAGTTCCGGCCTCCACCAATTTCTCCAGCGCCAGCCCCAGCGCGACGAACGCGCCCGTAATCGACGCGGTGCGCGTCCCGCCATCAGCCTGAATCACGTCGCAATCAATCCAGATAGTACGCTCGCCCAGCCGCGCCAGATCGGTGACCGCGCGCAGCGACCGCCCAATCAGCCGCTGGATCTCGTGCGTCCTCCCGCTCGGCCGCCCCTTCGCCACTTCCCGCGGCGTGCGCGTCAGCGTTGCCCGCGGAATCATCGCATACTCGCTCGAGATCCACCCCTTGCCCGAGTTCCGCATNNAAATCAGGAATGATCGAAACCGGCCGCAACTGGTCGGTGCTGCGATTGTCCGAGCGATAGAACATAAGCGACGATTGTAAACGATTGCCCGGCAATCAAGCGGCAGAGCGGCGCTCCGCTCCGCGCGAAGCCAGTTGTGATTTCGATCACACTCTCTGCCCCGCCTTTACAAACTCTTTGCAATTCTTCACCAATCTCTATCTAACGTCCTCGACTCCTCCAGGTCTAACCCGCCAGAGAGCGGACCTAGACTCTCCAATCGCCACTTGAACGGAAGGCTTCAGCCTTCAACAGGAGGCATCAGATGTCTGCAAACGATCGCAGCCTTCGCACCCTCTCGACCACAGCGTTCCAGTCTCTGGCCAAAACAAAAATCAGGCAAGGCATCGCCCTAACCACCACTCTGCTCTTAGCTATCTCCAGCCTTGCGCAGGAGACTCCACCGCCAACTCCGCAACCCGATTCGCAAACCGCCTCTCCGGACGCGCTCTCTTCCGCAAAACCCGCGCCCGCAAGCACCACAGTGACCGTTCCCGCCGGAAGCAGGATTGCGCTGGTGCTAACGCAGCCGATCCAGACCAGGCGCCTCCATCGCGGAGATGACATCTACGCTCAAATCGTTTCTCCGGTCACCGCCGGCAACGAAGTCGTCATCCCGCCCGGCACCTTCGTTCAAGGAAAAATTGACAAGCTCGAGCACCACGGCGGCCGCGGAGAACTGCGCTTGCAATCCATGTCGATAACCTTCCCCGACGGCTACACAGCTCCCGTCGCCGGTCCTCTGACTCTCGAAAGCCCTGACGGCTACGCCCTGAAAGATCCCGGCAACGGCCGGGCCATCGGCGTATTCGCCCTCCCGGCAGCCGGCACGGGCGTCGGCGCATTGATCGGCCACTTCGCTGCCAATTCGCAACCCAACACCCTCACCAGCAGTCTNNGCGAAAGGCACCATCATCGGAGCCGCAGTCGGCGGAGCCGTCGGCGCCGTGGCCTCGATCACGCTGCTCTTCAATACTCACAATTTCTTTCTCGACGTAGGCTCGCCCATCGAAATGCTCCTTCAGCACCCGCTTACTCTCGAACAGGATCAGGTCGCCGAAGCCGTCCGCGACGCCGAACAGCATCCCGTACGCGAGCAGCCCATCGCCCAACGCCCGCAACCCCCGCCTCTGCCGCCCGATCCCGGCACCTGCTGGACTCCAGGCACACCGGGCACTCCCGACACCGATATCCCCGGCACGCCCGGCATAGGCGGTTCGCCGGGCACGCCGCCCACACCTCATCCCTGCCCATGAGACGATTGTCATCCCGAACAAGCCGTCTTTGCGCAGCGAGGAGCCTGTCCCGAGCTTGCCGAGGGAATCTGGACGAGCCGCGCGAAGCGTCGCGCTCTTTGCGACGCAATAATCGCGCGTTTGGCTCGTTTCCTTATCGGCGGAGAGTTTCCTGGATCTCTCCGCCGCGTTACACTCATACCGGGAAAAGATGATCAGCAAGACGAAAGCCGTAAGCCCGAAACCGAAGGCCGGAAGCCGGAAGCCCACCTTAATCCCACAACCCACGCGCATCCAATCCGCCGGCAACAAGCCCAAGCTCATCGACGAATACGTCGGCCGGGTCAACTCCCAAACTTCATCCGCCAGCGTAGCCCACATGCGCAGCCCCGCGGGATGGCTCGAACCCGGCCAGACTCCCGCCTTCGACGAGTTCACCATCGTCCTCAAAGGCACGTTGCGCGTGGAGTACAAGAACGGATCGATCGACGTCGCCGCCGGACAAGCCGTAATTGCCCACGCCGGCGAGTGGATCCGCTATTCCACTCCCCACGAAGGCGGTGCCGAATACATCGCCGTCTGCCTCCCCGCCTTTTCCATGGAAACCGTCCACCGTGACGAATAACACCCGGCTTTAAGTGGGGACAGCCGCCCTCGGCTGTCCGCGAAGCGAAGCCCCGCAACTCTCGCAGCGAGCATGATCGGAAAGGGCACGACACTCAGTCGCAGCATCCCTACGCTCTGAGAGGCCTAACCCTTGCGTCTTTTAAACCTGGATTCCACATCCTGGCCCGCTTGGGATTCTCATCTCCCTCCGTCTCCCATAAAGGACTGAGCAAGCGGAACAATCGATCACGCTCCTGCGTACAACTAAGTGCGTATCCTCGCAGAAAGGACTTCCGCATGAAAAAAATCTTTGCCCCGCTGCAAATGTTCCTTCTTGCCTCCCTGCTTGCCGCACCGCTTGCCCATGTCCAGGCGCAGGCTGCGCCCGCACCCGCACCCGACTCACTCTTTCAAACCATCCAGTCGCTGGACACTCAACTCTTCGACGCCTACAACCACTGCGATCTGGAGAAATTAGGAGCGCTCTTGGCGGACGATTTGGAGTTCTATCACGATGTCCACGGCTTAAGCCGCGGACGGCAAGCTCTTGTTGAGGGTATCAAGAACAATATCTGCGGCAAGGTGACCAGAGAGCTCGTTCCTGGCACGCTTGAGGTCTATCCCATTGCCGACTATGGCGCGGTCGAAATCGGAGTTCACCGCTTCCACCACCCGGGGCACGAGAACGAGTCTGTCGGCGAGGCGAAGTTCATTCACCTCTGGCAAAACAAAGACGGCGTCTGGAAGGTCACTCGCGTCATCAGCTTCGACCACCATGCCTTGACGAAGTGAATCGTGCGGGTGCGGTGAGCGTCACCTCAACCCAAAATCTTTGTCACTCTGAGCCGGGCAGCCAAGCCCTCTCTACGCTTGTCATGCTGAGCGGAGTGGGATCGTCCAAAGGACGATCCCACGCAGTCGAAGCATCCCTACCCTCAGCGGATCCTGCCTGCTCGGAAGCTGCTCCCCTCCCAATTTCCACAGCTTTATCTCTCGCAATGTTCACTTAACCTTGACCACCTCCAGGCAATATCCAATACTAAGTCCTATAGCTGCACCCAACAATGCTTCCCCGCACCCATAACTCGTTAGGAATCAAGATTTTGCCCCTAACTCATTGCAGCCCTAAGATTTTTTCACAAATTCCCGCCAACTCCGTGATTTCAAAAGATCATGGGGGTGGGGGTAGGAGACCACTATGCCGTTTCTTCCCAATGTCCCGCGTTGTCAGCATCTCAAAGTTAATGGAACCCAGTGCGGCTCTCCCGCACTCAAACGCAACCGCTTCTGCTTCTTCCACAAGCGCTTTCAGGAAGAGCAAATCACGCTCAACTGCGACCGCACGCGCCGCCGCGCCACCTTCATCCTCCCCGTCCTCGAGGATGCCAACTCCGTCCAGATCTCCCTCATGCAAATCATGCGCCTCCTCGCCTCCGGCCAAATGGATTNNCTCCTCTTCGCCCTCCAAACCGCCAGCTACAACCTGCGCCGCACCACCTTCGAGCCCATTTACGTCAAGGATGTAGTGATCGACCGCCGCACCATCGACCAAACCTGCATCGGCGGCAACCAGTGGTCCGAAGAAGACTTCCCCGATCCCGAACCAACCGAAGAAGAGAAAGCAGCCGCGGCCGCTGAAGAAGCCGCCGAAGCCGCAGCCGCCGCCCGCGCCGCCGCCAAAGAAAAAGCCCGCCGCCAAGCCGCTGCGGAAGCTGAAGCCGATCGTCTCATCCGCCAGGGCGCTGCGGAAAGGGCTGCCCTCGCAATGCAAGCGCCGCCTGCATCCCAACCTGTCGCCCCCACTCCGCGGTCCGCGCAACTGAACAGCGGGGCGGCCCCGGCTCCAACCCCCCAACCGCCCGCGCCCGCCCCGCGAGTCGCCGTAACCAAAGCGGCGCATCCCTCCGCCAACCCGAAACAAGCCGCCCTGACCGAATCCCGCCACCCCCCCACATCCGCCAAACTCAACAAGAAGAAAGCACCCAGAAAAGTAGATTTGAACGAAATCCGGGAAAAAATTAGAGGCAAGGTTCACGACTGGGTCATGAGCACCGCCAGGCAACCCAACCAGCCGGAATCACGGAACGGAAGGCCGTCGGCGAAAAGCGAGAGACTGCGGGCCCACACCTAGAAAAATGCTGACTTTCAGCAGAAAAATGGTGAACACTGAGAACGAAGAACTGAGAGCCGAGAACTGACCACTGACCACTGGCCACTGTTCCCTACTCCCACTCAATCGTCCCCGGAGGCTTGGAAGTAATGTCATACACCACGCGGTTCACGCCCTTCACTTCGTTCACAATCCGCGTGGAGATTTTCTTCAGCACTTCGTGCGGCAGCGCAACCCAGTCGGCGGTCATGCCGTCCTCCGAACTCACCGCCCGGATCGCACATGTATAAGCATAAGTCCGCATGTCACCCATCACGCCCACCGACATCACTGGCAACAGCACGGCAAACGACTGCCAGACTTTGGTGTAGAGCCCTGCGTTTTTCACTTCGGTGACTACAATGTCGTCACACTCGCGCAGCAGCGCTAGCCGCTCCGGCGTGACTTCTCCAAGCACTCGCACCGCCAGGCCAGGGCCAGGGAACGGTTGCCGCTGCAAAATGTCCTCCGGCATCCCCAGATCGCGGCCAATCTTGCGGACTTCATCTTTGAACAAATCTTTCAGCGGCTCGATCAGCTTGAGCTTCATTTTCTTCGGCAGTCCGCCCACGTTGTGATGCGACTTGATCACCTGCGACGGCCCCCGCACCGAGCGCGACTCGATCACATCGGGATAAAGCGTTCCCTGCACCAGCCATTTGACCTTGCCTTCTTCTTTCTCGATACGCCGCGCTTCCCGCTCGAACACCTTGATGAATTCATTGCCGATAATCTTGCGCTTTGTCTCCGGATCGCTCACACCCTTCAGCTTGCCGAGGAAACGATCGGTTGCGTTAACCGCGTCGAGATTCAGGCCAAGCTTGTCGTGCAGCGTCTTCTGTACNNGCGCGATCGACGAGCACTGCCGCAACCGACGAATCCACTCCACCCGAAAGCGCGCAGATGGCGCGTCCCTTGCCCACTTGCTGCCTGACCTGTTCGACCGTCGAATCGATAAAGTGCTGCGGCGTCCACAAGGGTTTCGCGCCGCAAATCTGGAAGACAAAGTTGCGCAGGATCTCCGTGCCGTTGCGTGTGTGGTGAACCTCGGGATGGAACTGCACCGCAAACCATCTCTTCGCCAGATTCTGGATTCCCGCGACCGCATGCGACGTTTTCGCAGTCAACTCAAACCCAGGAGGCAATTCCAGCGCTTCGTCGCCATGCGACATCCACACCGTTTGTCGCTTCGCCAGTCCGCGGAACAGCACCGACTCGGCGACGATGTCGATTTCCGCGTGACCGTACTCGCGCTTGTCAGCCGGACGCACCTTGCCGCCAAGCGTGTGCACCATGAACTGCAATCCGTAACAGATGCCAAGTACGGGCAGCCCCAGTTCGAAGATGCGCGAGTCCGCCGGCGGCGCGTCTTTGTCGTAGACCGACCACGGCGCGCCCGAGAGCACAATGCCAACGGGCGCGCAGCTCTTGACCTCCGCGAGCGAGGCGGTGCAGGGCAACACGACGGAAAAAACATTTTGTTCGCGAATGCGGCGCGCGA
>PLKR01000605.1:0-1109 GCA_003140655.1 Acidobacteriaceae bacterium
CATCGCGTCATCCCCAACTTCATGATCCAAGGGGGAGATCCCGCGGGCAACGGCACCGGCGACCCCGGATACAAATTCAAGAACGAAGTGTCTTCCGACCTTTTGTTCGACAAGCCAGGCCGCCTCGCCTATGCCAACTCCGGGCCTGACACGAACGGATCGCAGTTCTTCATCACTGAGGTGGCCGTGCCGCACCTGAACGGGAATTACACCATCTTCGGCCAATGCGACGAAGCCAGCGTAGCCCTGGTGAAAATAATCGCGCACAAGGCCACCGACCCCAGCAACGACCGTCCCTTTCGTCCGGTGAAGATTGTTCACATCACGATCGTTCGCGGTGTCGCGGCCGCTGCGGCTAAGCCGGCAACTCCGGCGAAGAAACCGGCAAGCACAACCCCCGCGAAGCCTTCGAGTCCGAACTAGTCTTAACGATCGTTTCTTAACGATCGTTCGTTGAGCCGTGGCCGTGCCGCAATCTAGAATAGCNNTCAGGTGCCTGCGAGTTCAACGGAGAACCTGCCGATTGTCACTCAGCAGGACGTCACTTACGGCACAGCAGGCGGTCATCCGCTGCTGCTGGACGTTTACCAGCCGGCTGAACCTTCTTCCGGTTTGCGTCCGGCAGTGATTCTGATCCATGGCGGGGCCTGGACCAGCTTTGACAAAACAACCATGCGCGGGATGGGGACGTTTCTTGCCCGTTCCGGCTTTGTCGCGTTCTCAGTCGATTACCGGTTGATGCATGGCGCCGAGAATCGCTGGCCGGTACAACTGGACGACGTACAGCGTGCGGTGCGCTGGATTCGTGCCAACTCCGCAAAATACGGAGTCGATCCCGACCATATCGGCGCATTCGGGCATTCCGCGGGCGCACAGTTGGCGGCTCTTCTGGGAATGGAAGAGGCTCATGAAACTTCCGATCCGGCCCTCGCGAAATACTCCAGCAAAGTGCAGGCCGTGGTCGATGTGAGCGGACCTACCGACTTCACCACGCACGGTGATTCCGATGGCGACGGCTTTTTGTCCGCCTTCTTCGGCGGAGACTATGCCCATCATCCAACCGTCTGGCAGGACGCATCGCCCGTGTTTCATGTCTCCAGGAACGTTTC
>PLKR01000605.1:1167-8539 GCA_003140655.1 Acidobacteriaceae bacterium
GGCCTTCTTCACTCAGTACCTGCGGTAGTTTTCTCTTGCATCCTGTTAGAATCAGGAGCCACCAACTCAAGGAGAAAATATATCTATGAGCCGTTCAGCGGGAACCTACGCCATTTTTGACACATCCGAAGGAACCATCGTTTGCCGCCTCTTCGAAAAAGATGCGCCCAAAACCGTCGCCAACTTTGTGGAACTCGCCGAAGGCAAGCGCGAGTGGACGCATCCCTCGACGCGCAAGAAATCCAAAGACCGCCTTTACGACGGAACGATTTTTCATCGCGTCATTCCCGACTTCATGATNNGGCGACCCTCAAGGCACCGGCATGGGAGGCCCCGGCTACCAGTTCGAAGACGAAACTAAGGGTTCGCCCCACAAGCTCGATAAAGCAGGGAAACTGGCGATGGCCAACGCCGGCCCCAACACCAATGGCTCGCAATTCTTCATCACCGTCGCGCCCACGACGTGGCTGACCGGCAAGCACACCATTTTCGGAGAGGTCGTCGAAGGTCAGGATGTCGTCACAAAGATTTCCGAAGCCCCCCGCAGCCGCCAGGATAAGCCGAACAAAGATGTCGTGGTGAAGAAGGTNNTAAGTCGTCACAAATGTAACCGCGCTTTAGCGCCCGAGGTAAGCTCTTGGCGCGCGCGGCTTCTGCAACCTCACACCCCAATCACCCCGCACAACTCCTTCACCGCCGCAGCGCTCTTGTCGAGCCCGGCCTTTTCTTCAGCAGTAAGCTTGATCTCGATGATCTGCTCAATCCCCTTCGCTCCCAGCTTCACCGGCACGCCCACGTAGAGGCCGCTAATCCCGTACTCGCCCTGCAAATACGCGGCGCAGGGCAGAATCTTTTTTTTGTCTTTCAGAATCGCCTCGACCATCTCAGTCGCCGCCGCCGATGGCGCGTAGTAAGCCGAACCGGTCTTCAGATATTTGACGATCTCCGCGCCGCCGTCGCGGGTACGCTGCACCAATGCCTCGAGCCGGGATTTCTCAATCAACTCTGTAATCGGAATGCCCGCAACCGTGGAATAGCGCGGCAGCGGAACCATCGTATCGCCGTGGCCGCCGAGGACAAATGCTGTAACGTTTTCCACGCTCACTTTCAGTTCGTCGGCGATGAAGGCGCGGAAACGCGCCGAATCCAGCACGCCCGCCATGCCCACCACACGCTCGCGCGGGAATCCGCTCAGCTTGTAAGCCGCCTGCGCCATCGCATCCAGGGGGTTCGACACCACAATCAAAATACAGTTCGGCGAATGTTTCACCGCCTCGCCCACCACCGCCTTCATGATGTTGTAATTGGTATTGAGCAGATCGTCGCGGCTCATCCCCGGCTTGCGCGGAATGCCCGCAGTAATGACCACAATGTCGGAATTCGCCGTCTCTTTGTAATCGTTCGTACCGGTAATGTATGAATCGCGCTTCTCGATGGGCATGGCCTCAAGCAGATCCAGCCCCTTGCCCTGCGGCACGCCTTCGATGATGTCAATCAATACCACATCGGCCAGTTCTTTCGAAGCAATCCAGTGAGCCGCCGTCGCACCCACGTTGCCCGAACCTACGATGGTTACTTTCTTGCGCATGAATGAGTCCTTTCAGAAATTAGGCAATTAGCAATTAGCAGTTGGCATTTAGCCCGCAGACTGTGCCCGCGTCCGCCAACCAAGATTCCTCGCTTCGCTCGGAATGACAAGCAATAGGGAGGCTAAATGCTAATTGCCAACTGCTTGCCTATACCAGCACCGCCGCGCCCATGTTTTCAATAATGCAGTCCGCGAACTGGCTGGTCTTCACCTTGCTCGCGCCCTCCATCAGCCGCTCGAAATCGTACGTAACTTTCTTCTGGAGGATGGTGCGCTCCATCCCATGCTCAATCAGATCGGCAGCCTCATTCCATCCCAGGAAGCGGAACATCATCACCCCCGACAGCATCACCGACCCCGGATTGATCACATCTTTATCGGCGTACTTCGGAGCCGTGCCGTGCGTCGCTTCGAAGATCGCGTAACCATCGCCAATGTTTGCCCCCGGAGCGATGCCCAGCCCGCCAACTTGCGCCGCGCAAGCGTCCGAAATGTAATCGCCATTGAGATTCGGCGTCGCCAGCACGGAGTACTCATCCGCCCGCGTCACTACTTGCTGGAAGATCGAGTCGGCAATGCGGTCGTTGATCATGAGTTTCTTCTTCCACTGGTCGTTGCCGTGTGTGGCATAGATACGGTCGAGCACGTCTTTCACTTCCAGCTCCACAGCGTGGCGAAACGCGGGCGGAGCAAACTCCATCCCCGGCTCAACCAGTTCAGCATTCTGCGCCACCGTCAGGTTCAGATTCTTGTCCTTGTTGCCGACGATCCAGCTCTCGCGCTCCGTGATCACCTTGTCGCGAAACTCCTCGGTGGCCAGCTCGTATCCCCACTTGCGGAACGCGCCCTCGGTAAACTTCTGGATGTTGCCCTTGTGCACCAGCGTCACACTCTTGCGGCCAGTCTCCAGCGCATGAAGAATCGCCATGCGCACCAGGCGTTTGGTTCCGGTCACCGACATCGGCTTGATGCCCACGCCCGAATCCAGCCGGATCTGCTTCTTGCCGCCCTTCAGCATGTCTTTGTTGAGAAACTCGATCAGTTTCGCGCACTCCGCAGTTCCCTCTTCCCACTCGATGCCTGCGTACACATCCTCAGTGTTCTCGCGGTAGATCACCACATCCATGCGTTCGGGATTTTTCACAGGCGACGGCACGCCCTTGTAGTACTTCACTGGACGCACGCAGCAATAGAGATCGAGAACCTGCCGCAGCGCAACGTTGAGCGAACGAATGCCGCCGCCCACGGGCGTGGTCAGCGGGCCCTTGATCGCGACGCGGAACTCGCGAATGGCGTCCACAGTGTCATCGGGCAGCCAGTTGTCGAATTTTGCTTTCGCCTTTTCCCCGGCGAATACTTCATACCACGCGATTCGACGTTTGCCCTTATAGGCTTTCTCCACGGCCGCGTCGAACACGCGTAACGATGCCTTCCAGATGTCGCGCCCCGTTCCGTCGCCCTCGATAAACGGAATGACCGGATGGTCCGGCACCTCGTACTTTCCGCCTGCATATCCGATCTTCTTTCCGTCGGACGGTACCGCAACACCGTTATAAGAACCCGACATCCTTGCAGCCTCCNNGTCCCAAAGGATTTACGCACGCCGACGGTCATGTACCGTCCCCACGGTCCGTTGTTGCCCAGGTCGGCTACGCCCAGATTGGTGTCGCGCGCGCCCAGTCGATCGAACAGAAAGTGCTGTGTCACGCGGAACTCGACTCCCTTCCCGATATAGACTCCCCCTCCCCACGAGTGCTCGATGCCAATCGCATCCGGCGACCATGTATAGAGCGTCTGCGGGATGGTCTTGCCAAACAGAAACGACGGTGCGCCAAACACCATGAAGCGCCGCAACTGCCCGCGGCCGAAAGGACGCACCTCAAGCATTCCAGACAGCATATAGCGCGCAAACATGCTGCAAGGTGCGTTCACGCCGCCATACTGGCCTGCATTGCCGGCGCAAAGGTTGGGGTCGATTTCGTTGTGCGGAGGGGCCAGGTCAAATTGCGCCCATCCCCAAAACATGTCATGGGGAAAGAACATTCGCGGTTGAGCTTCCGCGTCTTGCGAACTGCTCGCAGGTGGTGCGGTCTGCGCCCTGCCCAAACCCGAGATCAATAGAGGAAATGCAAGAATCCACGACAACGTTTTCATCCGGCCTCCAAAATTTCGTGCGCTACATAGGAATTCTTCGAACGACGCGCGCAAACTACGCGTCTCCCGAACTCGCAACCCGAGAACCTGCAGACAGAGGTCGCGTGGGAGCGGAACATTGTAACCTGCGAGCCGTAAGAGTGCTGACCAGGATCCAAGTTGAAAACGTAGTCCTGAACAACAAAGCGACCCCGCGAAGCTCGGGGGATTTGGCGACGGCGGCCCTGCTTCCAGAATTCATATCCAATATTCTGATTTATTCCATTCGTAAGATTACTGCCGAGGCTTCACAGCCAAAAGGACTTACGCTGCAAGCATCTACGGTTTGGATGGCAGATTGCTAACCTATCAGACATAGCAGCCTGAAAACCCCATGCCCCAGGAAGTTTCTGTCTCGTATCAGGCCGTCAAGAGCAAGGTCTACCGGTTGATTGATGCCCTGGTCGTGGGCGAAAAGACCGAGGCTGAGGTCCAGGAGTCGATCCGCCGCTGGTGGGATCTCATTCATCCCGCCGACCGTCCCATTGCCCAGAAGTATCTCCTCGTCGTTCTGGAACGTTCCTGCCTGGCTCTCGACGCTGTTGAGAAAGGCCTGACGGAAGCCACGGACCACGGTATGCCCCGCCCGTCCGAGTCGGCCAAGGCCCTCAAGCTTGTGGGCAGAATGGTCAGGCAGAACACGCTCAGCCCCCCGATCTGAACCCGGCCCAGTTCAAAACCTCAAGCTCGAAGCCTCTGGCAGTGTCAAATATTCGTCAGGAGTCATCAATGAGATCCTATCTTCAGTTCCTCTTCGCGGTTCGTGGTTATCTGCTATCCGGAGCGTTGCTGATTATGGCCGGATCGTTACTCGCCGCGTCGGGAATCTACACTTTCACGCTCAATTCCATCGACGGCAAACCCGCCCCGCTGGCCGGCTACAAGGGCAAAGTGGTTCTGGTCGTCAACGTGGCCAGCCAGTGTGGCTATACGCCGCAGTACAGCGCGCTGGAGGCGACTTACGAGAAATATAAGGACCAGGGCTTCGTCATCCTCGGCTTCCCTGCCAACAATTTCGGCGCCCAGGAACCCGGAACCAACGAAGAGATCAAGACCTTCTGCACCCGCAAGTACAGCGTGACCTTCCCCATGTACTCGAAGATTTCAGTCAAGGGCGCAGACCAGTCTCCGCTCTACACCTACCTGACCAAAGACACGGGACCAGGCATTGCCGGCGAGATCAAGTGGAACTTTACCAAGTTCCTGGTAGACCGCAACGGCAATGTAGTTCGGCGTTTCGAACCAGCGATCACCCCGGATTCGAAAGAAGTGGTCTCGGCGATCGAAAAACAGTTGAAGCAATAATTGTTTGCAAGCTAGGGATGCTTATGAGGGGACGGCCGCCCCCGGCCTGCCCCCGGGCGAAGCCCGGGTCAATGAGTGCTATGGCGGTGTTTCGACAGCAATCGTCAATCGCATGGTTTCCGGTTCGTCGACAATATGGCGCTGACTCCAGATGAAAATCATTTCGCAATTCTGCGAACGGAGGAGATGGGTGTAGACTGGGTGCCGTTTGTTAATCACAGAGGAGATTCCGCATGAAGAGCAGCAAGATTTTCGCGGGTGTGGCGGTGGCTTTCCTTAACGTCGCCCTGTGCACTGTCGCGGTTGGGCAGGACAATGCGACCGCCCAGGAAGTCATCGCCAAGGTAAGGGAAGCAGCCAGCGCCCTATCGAAGACAGGCGACTTGGCGCAGTTCAACCAGAAGACAGGTCCGTGGGTGTGGAAAGACACCTATATCTTCATCCAGGACTGCAGCAAGAAGATCATGGCGGCTCACCCGATCAAGCCGGAGATGATAGGCCAAGATCTCTCCTCGGTTAAGGATGCAAAAACGGGGAAAAGCATCTACCCAGACTCGGATGCCTACTGCAAGACCGTGCAGACTTCGCCTTCCGGCACTTGGAACGAGTACTGGTGGCCGAAGCCCGGCGAGAAGGAGCCATCGAGAAAGATCACGTACCACTTGAGTGCTAAAGGGACTCCGTACATTGTGAACGCCGGGATCTACGACGACAAGGCGACCGTCAAGGAACTGTCAAAGCTGAGCAGTATGAAGTAAGCGTCGGCCTTCACGCATTTCCGTCGCAACAAACAGCAAGCCGCCCTATGTCTGGGCGGCTTTTCCTTGCATCACGCCGACGGTGGTCGCGTGGCAATTGACGTAGCCAGGCGATTTCACCAAATGAGGAGTCTAGAGCTTTTTCTTTGTCGATTTGCGCGGCCACCAATGCGGCCACCAATGATGAGCATCCACAAGCACTGGCGCGATAAGACCGGCTAGGCACACCAGAATCACAAGCAAGGTAATGAGGCTTCGGCCAAACATCGATTTTCACTCTATGCCAGAATACGGCCAAATTCCAGCATCTTCCCCTTAACTGTCGCGAACGGGCGATTACACTCGTTGAGAACTGGCTGCCGAGCAAACCGGAAAGTATTCAGGGGGAGAAATCGGCTTCTGGCACGCTGAAACGCTTGCCTGTTTCCGAGGAACAAATGATTGACGGTTAGACGGGGAATCTGCCTCAAGGCTGCGCCGGTGCCTTGGACACCAGCCGCCCTGCTACAATTCGGTTCGCAAGACAGCCAAAGGCAAACGCTGCATGGTTTTCAGATTGCGCTTCGGTCTAACTGGCCACTGACCACTGGCCACGGACCACTGCCCCATGGACTTCGATCAACTCCAAACCTTCCTCGAAGTAGCCCGCCATGCCTCGTTCTCCCGGGCAGCGGAGAAGCGCTTCCGCACCCAGCCCGCCATCTCCTCCCAGATTCGCGCCCTCGAAGACGAAGTCGGCGCAAAGCTCTTTGACCGCTCCGGCGGCAAGGTCTCGCTCACCGCAGCGGGCAAGTCCTTTCAAAAGTACTCACAGGATACCGTGGACGCGCGCAAGGCCATGCTCACGTCTCTCGCCGAGATGGAACATGTCCCCCGCGGCGCCATCGTCGTAGGAGCTAACGAAGGCACCTGCCTGCACATCCTTCCTGAAGTCTTTGCCGATTTCAAGAAGCAGTATCCCGGTGTGTCGGTCAATATAAAGTGCGCCGACTACGCCAGGATTCTCGAATCGCTGACCGACAACTCCGTCGATTTTGGGGTGGTTTCTCTGCCCGTGAAAGACAACCGCCTCACCATAGTCCTCATCCATCAGGATGAACTGGTCATCATCGCCCCGCCACACCATCCGCTGGGTAAGATGAAGTCGGTTCCCGTGGGAGACCTGGCCAAGTATCCGCTGGTTCTTCCCAAAGCCGGCCATACTCGCGACGCGCTCGATGACCTGTTTCGCGAACGCAGGCTAAAGCCGAACTACAGTATGGAACTTGATTCCAGCGAACTTCTGAAGCGCTTCGTGGCGGCTGGCGTGGGAGTTGGCTTCATCGCCCGCTCCAACGTGCAGGAAGACGTTCGCGCCGGTGTCCTGGTTGCCATTCCCATGGCCGACGCTCAACTGCGCCGGGATTTGGCCTTGGTTTTTCGCAAGGACAAGGCTCTCAGCCGCGCCGCGCTCGCCTTCATCGAGATTGCCAGGAAGCTCAAATCCAGCTCTGTGTGGACGTCCAGATCGAAGTAGATGACGACACTC
>PLKR01000125.1 GCA_003140655.1 Acidobacteriaceae bacterium
AGACCAGGCCGGCGACGCTGGTCGACGTCGGCGGTTACTACAAATTCCGCGACCCCGGGTTTCAGTTGCTGTTCTGTTACGGCCATTCCGCGATCGGGCAAACCGAGAACTATGCCTACCTCGGGCTGTATTGGACTTGGGGCAAAAAGGGGGATAGCGACAAGCCTGGCGATAAAGATAAGCCCCCTGCCGGAGCCGCTTTCAATCGTATGGGACCACCTGGTTTGCTTTGAATATTTTGCTTTGAATATTTCAACGAGTGACGTCATCCTTCTGGCGCATGCTGCGTTCGGTGTAACGGGCTGCCTGGCGGCCGTATGCGTGTTCGTTGAAGTGCTGAATGCACAACCAGCGAATGCGGTCCGCATACGGACGGGCGCCGTGGTGGTGGCGGTCTGCATGGCCGGAGCCTGGATTTGCGGGGGATATTGGTACGTTCACTTCTATCCAGCGGAAAAGGCACTGATCCTCGCGGGGCCATGGCCGTTCGCACACAATCTCTTCATGGAGACGAAAGAACACCTGTTTTTCATCACCGCCATTCTGGCATTTCTTCTTCCGATCACGACTAGGGAAAGGCTGTACTCAAATTTGGCTGCCCGCAAACTTGTTCTGTCCGTCGCAGGGCTGATCGTGATTACGGGTCTGGCAGTGGAGGGCGCAGGCGCTGTAATCAACCACGGGGTGAAAGTCGCGCTGTTGCGTGGCGCATCGAGGGGTTCTCAATGATGAAACTGACGGCCGCGACATCAGGTTTTGTTCTTGCTGCTGCGATCACCGTGTTATTCAATACGGCACTCTCTTGCGCGAAGGACGCGTATACTCCGCTGAAAGTTGTCATGAAGTCGGTTGCCGGTCATGATTGGACAACGCAGGGTTTGATCGATCTGGCGCTCTTTGTTGGGTTAGGATTGATCTTCATGAGCACAAGAGCTGCAGAAAGGATAGATTCAAGCCACCTGATCGCGAGTCTCATTGGAGCCGTTGTGATTGCGGGACTCGGGCTTTGCATATGGTTCGCGCTCGTTTAGCCTTGCTGGCGGTTTTAATTTCCGCATGGCTGCCCTCGGCGGTCCCGGCCGCGACCAAGATTGTGATCCGCCACGCGGAACGGAGCAGCGGCATGTCGGCGGACGCCTCGCTGAGTCCAGCCGGAGATGAACGAGCCCGGCAACTGTCGCAGGTTCTCAAGGACGCCAAGCGGCGCGGGGGGGCGGCAGGCGGTGGAGGAACCTACTACAGTAAAGACGAAAGGAAAATTCCCAATGAAATACCATCCAGTGGTAGCGAAGAAGATGACAGCGGGCGCCGGCCTGGCGCTGATTCTGGTAGCAGGTATTCTGGCTTCTCCGCCGGCCTATAGAGTACTCAACAAAATCAAGATCGGCGGACTCGGACGGTGGGACTACGTGTTCGTGGACAGCGCCGACCACCGGCTCTACGTGTCGCACGGCACGCANNAGACGTGCTCGACACCGGCACGGAAAAGCTTGTGGGAACGATTGCGGGCACCAACGGCGTACACGGGATCGCCATTGCCGCTGACTTGGGAAAAGGATTCACCAGCGACGGCGCCGACAACGACGTGTCAGTGTTCGATCTCAAGACGCTCAAGGTCCTCTCCAAGGTGAAGACCGGGCAGAACCCGGACGCCATCATTTACGAACCGGTGACGCATCGAGTGTTCACCTTCAACGGGCGCAGCGGCGACGCAACCGCCATCGACGCCAAGACCGGCGATGTGATCGCGGCTTCGATTCCGGTGGGCGGCAAGCCCGAGTTCGCACAAGTGGACGGCAAGGGCCACATCTACGACAACATCGAAGACAAAGCCGAGATCATTGAAGTGGATGCGAAAACTGCCGCGGTTACGAAGCGCTACTCCATCGCGCCCTGCGAGGGTCCGAGCGGGCTTGCGATCAGCCCGAAAGGCCTTCTGTTCAGCGTGTGCGAGAACAAGATGATGGTTGTGAGCGATCCTGCAACGGGTAAGGTGGTGGCTACNNATGGGAGGCGGTGGCGACTATTCCGACGCAGCGTAGCGCGCGCACCATCGGGGCTGACGCCAAGGCTCACAAGCTGTACCTGCCCGCGGCCGAATTCGGTGCGCCCACCGTGGACAAGGATGGCAAGCAAGTCCGCGGCCAGATCGTGCCGGATAGCTTCGAGATCGTGGTCCTGGGCCGTTAATGTGACTGAGCTCCTCAGCAGAAGAACAGTGCTCGGTCGGGTCGCGTTAGTTGGCGCATCGGCCGTGCTACGAGGCCGGTTTCAGCTTTTTGCGCAATCGAGAGCGGAATATTCGGCCCATGCGATCCAACTGGTCGCGGAAACCACGGTAGTAGACCTTCTCAGCCAGTTCCGCTTCCCTGACTACACTGAGAAGCCCCCTGACAAACTTGAGCTCTGGCTGAACAAGCCAGGGAGTTTCACGGCGGCCGACGCGGCTCCATATCAAAGCTCCGGGGTCAACGTGTTTTCGCTGGGCGATGCCGCTTCCGACTACCAGGACGGTCTNNACAGCGATTTACTGCTGCGCATCGATGACGCCCGAGATTTCACTCGCGTGCGCAACGACAAGAAGATCGGAATCATGCTGACGATGCAGGAGTCGACGCACTTCCGGAGTCCGGACGACGTCGAGGAGTTCTTCGCGCTGGGACAACGCATCTCGCAACTGACGTACAACTTCAACAACCGCATCGGCAGCGGTTTTCTGGAGCAGCGGGATGGCGGTCTTTCCGTATTCGGGCTCTCCATCATGCAGCGGATGGAGAAGGTTGGCATGGGTGTGGATTTATCTCACTGCGGCGACCAGACGACCCTGGATGCTCTCGATGCGGCCAAGCGGCCGGCGCTGTTCACCCACGCCACTTGTCGCGCGCTGAATGAGGGACACTTGCGCGCGAAAACCGATGAGGCCATCCGCAAACTTGCGAAGACCGGCGGCGTCATGGGGATCGCTTTCATCCGGTTTCTTGTTCGGGACCGGGAGCCGNNTGGGGAATGGCAATACGATAGGTGGGAGCGGCAAGGGGCCCGAAAGCCAGCCGAACTTCGAGCGCTATCGATACCACGTGGAAAAGCCACAGCGGGTGGCGACAACTGGCCTGGACCATCCCAAACGGA
>PLKR01000214.1 GCA_003140655.1 Acidobacteriaceae bacterium
TGCGCATTGTGGGTCGCGTCAAGGCGAAGCGCGCATTCTTCACTCACATTTGCCACGATCTGGCACATGAGGCGACCAACGCGACGCTACCGCCGCACGTGCGGCTGGCTTATGACGGACTGAAGTTGGAGTTTGAAATCTAAGGTCAGTGGCCAGTGATGAGTGATCAGTGGTTCAGTGCAAACCTTCGGAACACTGGCTTTTCCGAACACTGGCCACTGACCACTGCTCTTGAAATGCAAATCTTCCACAAACTCGAGGACGTTCCAGCGGGATTTGGGCCGTCGCTGGTGAGCGTGGGTAACTTCGATGGAGTCCACCGGGCGCACGCGCATGTGCTGGGCGAGATCGTGCGGCGGGCACGAGCGGGCGGGGCCAAGGCTGTGGCCGTGACCTTTCAGCCCCATCCGGCGCGCATCCTGCGGCCGGACTCAGGACTGAAGCTGCTCACCCCAGTGCCGGAAAAGCTTCGTTTGCTCGAAGCCACGGGCATTGATGCAGTGCTGATGCTGCCCTTTGGGCGCGACCTTTCGCTGATGACACCGCGTCAGTTCGCCGAGCGTATCTTGAAGAAAAAACTGCATGCGCGCGAAGTGCATGAAGGCTACAACTTCCGCTTTGGGCACAAGGCTGCGGGCGACGTGAATCTGCTGGCGCAGTTGGGGCAGGAGATGGGTTTTGAAGTAAGAGTTTACTCGGAAGAAAAATTGCGCGGCGAGCCGGTTTCGAGCAGTCATATCCGGAAACTCATCAGCGAGGGACGGGTGAGCCGGGCGCGGCATTTGCTGGCCCGTCCGTTCTCCATTCTAGGCGCGCCGGGCCGCGGACGCGGGCTGGGATCGAAGTACACCGTTCCCACGATCAATTTAGCGCGCTATGAGGAACTTGTGCCCAAGGATGGCGTCTACATCACGTGGACGCGCGTCGGGACGGAGCGCTTTGATTCCGTCACCAACGTGGGCAATCGCCCCACGTTTGGAGCAGATTCGTTCGCCATCGAGACCCACCTGCTGAACTTTCATCCCATTGAGCTGACGCCGGAGAGCGAAGTTGAGATCTGTTTTCTCGACCGGGTGCGCGATGAGATCAAGTTTCCGTCGGTAGAGGCCTTACGCGAGCAGATCGCTCGCGACGTGAAAAAGGCGCGAAGGTATTTTCATCTGCTGGGGCTCAGATGACTTAGGAGCCAGTTCCAGTTAATGCGGCAGGTAACCAGNNCTTGAGTACGTCCGCGTCTGAGTCGGCCATCATGATGGAATCCTTGTGAGCGGCGATCAGCGCCTTCAATTCGCCTGGACTTATCTTGATCAAGCGCTCCAGGGTTTCCGTCTCGCCCTCGGAGTCCTTATGCAGAACCAGGACGATGTTCTTGCCATCCGGCCACTTCTTGATCTCCGACCGGAAAATCTTACCCAGATGGACGGCAGTGACGTTGCCAACGTTGTTGTCCTTGTTGACCACGACTGCCATATGGTGGGCGAAACAAGGGGTCAGGAACGTAAGGAGAAAAACAGGAAGCACGGCAACCCGGTGAAATCTCATAGGCAAATCCAGCATTCAGGCCGTCGTGACCTGAAGATGATACGACGAGGCTAACCTAGAATCACGGCCTATACAGTAAAAACATTGTCAATTCGTAATTAGGGTGCCGAATGAGAAAACATCCAGATCGGGTGCGGAAATGGGAAATAGCCATCGCGGCTACTCAATCGGATCGACGACAGCTGACTCTTCCACTATGCCACGGCGGCTGGGGCGCTGCACGATTACGATGGCCGCGAGCACAAAGACGATTCCCAAGGTCTGAATCGGGCGGAGGATTTCTCCTAACAGCAGAGCAGCGAGAACAATGGAGAAGACCGGCTCCAGGCAACTGGCGATGATGGCGCGCGTGGGTTCGAGATGCTGCAGGCCGAGGAAGTAGAGCGAGAAGGCTCCCAGCACCGAGATCATCGAAAAAACAAACAGGAACAGCCATTGCGCGGGTGCGTAGTGAGCGGCGACGATCTTCCATGGAGGGTTGACGACCAACCAGAAGGCCGCGGCCGCGGTGAGCGTCCAGACGAGTACGCGCCAGCGGTCGTAACGGGCCAGGATCCGGTGTCCGGCGACGTTGTAGAAGGCGAAGGAGAACGAAGCCAGCAGCGCGGCGATGAGGCCGTAGGAATCGAGGCGAAGGGCTCGTCCGTCACTTGGTGTTCCGACAATGCCAATGACCAGCGCAATGCCCGCAACGGCCAGCGCCACGGCAACCACCTTTTGCAGCGAGAGCTTTTGCTGGCCGCGAGCCACTACATAGAACAGAACCCACACCGGAGCCGTGTATTGCACGATGATCGCGGTGGCGACATTCGTTCTCTGTACCGCGACGTAATAGAAATAATTCGAGACGGCCACGCCGAGCGTACCCAGCAGGAAGCAGTAAGCGAGATCGCGCGCGGGGAGCTTGATTCGCTGCCATCCCTGGGAAGCAACCAGAAGAGGAAGCAGTACCAGCAGAGAGAATGTAGTGCGGGTCTGCGAAAGGATTAAGGGATCGATGGGATGAAGAGCGGCCGGGCGAAGAGCGGCAGTGCCCAATGGCAGCTTGCCGGTGAAAACGGCGCGTCCCAGTGCGGCGGAGACTCCCCAAAGAAACGCCGCCGAGGCGATGAAGAAATAGCCGCGCAGAGGATGTGGGCGCGAGCTTTGCTGATTTGAGTCCGGCTGATTTGAGGTTGGGATATTGAGCCTCGCGAATCGTTTCGATGATCACGCAGCGGAGAGGAACCGGTCAAGGCGGTCGGGATCGAAGCCTTCGATCACTTCGACGCCGGCCGGGGCGAGAATTACCAAGGTGGGGGCCGTGCGGCAGTGGTAGGTTTCGAGCAATTCAGCGCGGGCGGCGTCATCGCAGCTCATATTGCGCTCTTCGAATGCGATGCCCTTCGCCTCCAAAAAGATCTTCATGACTTCGCAGTTGAGGCAGCCGGACTGGGTGAAGAGGAAGATCTTAGGGGGCATGTGTTGGCCTGCCGTTTTACCCGTCCAGATACTCGATCTCGGCGCTGATCTTCGCAGTTTTGGCGAGCATGGCTGAGACCGAGCAGTACTTTTCTTTCGAGAGGCGGACTGCGTCCTCGACCGCCTTGCGAGACACTTTACCACCGATGCGATAGAGCAGTTTGATTTCCGTGTAGACGGAGGGCGGGTCAGCGGCGCGCTCGGCCTGAGCCCGCACTTCGAGGCTGGTAAACGGTTCGCGCTTCTTCTGCAGGATGGAAATGACGTCGTAGCCAGTGCAGCCGCAGAGGCCGATGAGGACAAGTTCCATGGGACTGTTCCCTGCCGCTTTGTCGCCATCGACGACGATAGAGTGACCGCTGTCGGCGATGCCGGTAAAACGCTGCTTTTCAATCCAGATTGTCTTCGCTTTGGTCATGCTTTTACTCCGGTAAAATCTACCTCCGGTTGTCGGTGCTTGGCTCGGGATGTATAAGCACACGGAACAATTCCGGCGCGGCTTGCTTGAGGTGGATTTCGAGTTCGGTCTGGATGTCGTGGACACGGGCGAGCGGCAGATCGTCGGACATGGTGCAGTGGCAGGAAACGTAGAGGCGGCCGCGGACTTTCTTGATCTGGATGTCGTGCATATCGACGATCTCCGGAAACTGTCCGGCGACCCGCTTCAGTTGCCGCTCGAGGCCGGCGTCGCGGACCATCTCGTCGCCGGTCTCGATGGTGGCGGGCTCGCTTTCGATGTGAGTGAGGATGTCGGCGATCTCGGGTACGTCGTGGCGCATGTCGGCTTCGAGTTCGGTGACCTGGTCGTGGGCGGTCTTCAAGGTAAGGTTCTCATCGAGTTCGACATGCTGCTCGACGTGGAGATGGCCGTGGAGATCCTGCACGCTGATGTCGTGGACGTTGAGGTTGTGGCGAGTAGCGACGGCCCGAATGCGGTCGAAGATGTTTTCCGAACGTTGGGCGCGCGGGAGCGGTTGAACGGTGACATCGGCGTCGGGGAGGATGCGATGAACTGCCTCGGTTACGGCTTCGACCAACTGCTCCGAGCGCTGAAATGTAACAGTGCGGGCAAAGCCGACCGCGAGATCGGCGAAATAGCGGTTGCCGGCGCGGCGGATGCGCACCCGCCCGATTTCGAGCACGCCATCCACGCGCGAGACGGCGTCGATAATCTGAGCGCGGANNGATGACGCCAGCGACGAACAGGGCAGCGATGGGATCGGCAAGGCGAAGCCAATCCAGATGATAGATGCGCCCCAGCAGGATTAATACAAGACCGACCACCACCACACCCGCGGACCAAACGTCAGTGGAGAAGTGCAATGCGTCGGCTTCGAGAGCCTGGCTTTCGTACTTGGTGGCGATGCGGCCGAGAGCGCGGGAACGCCACCAATCGACGGCCATCGAGACGAGCATCACGGCGAATGCCCAGATGGATGGTTCGACCTCAACGCGGCGGAAGAACAAACGCATGATCGCTTCGTAGATGACCCAGATGCAGGTCAGCAGAAGCAGGCCGGTTTCGACGAAGGCGGAGAAGTTCTCGACCTTGCCGTGGCCATATTGATGGTCGGCGTCGGCGGGCTTGTCGGAGACTCCGACCGAGAAATATGTGAGCAGGGCGGCGATCAGATCCAGAGCAGAGTGCGCGGCTTCGGAGAGGATGCCGAGGCTGCCCGTAGTGACGCCGACGACGATCTTTCCGCTGGTGATGAGGAGGGCGGCGACAACCGAGTTTCCTGCCACTGCGCGTTTTTCGGCGCGCATGGCGTTGGGCGAGTAGAGGGCCGGAGTCCCGGACATGTGGATTATCGAGGGTGAGGCGG
>PLKR01000453.1:0-7178 GCA_003140655.1 Acidobacteriaceae bacterium
CTTTTTATAGAACTCATTGACTCCAGGGATGGCGAGAAGTTTGCCGAATCCCACGGTTTCAGAGTTGTACTGTTGTACTCACATATTCTGACGCGAAAACCGGCTTCGCCTTAGGCACAGAGCAGGGCTCCGGCAACTGCTGCAGGAAGTCGTTGCCGGAGGAGCACCCTACCGCGCGGTCCTTGTCTATGATGTCAGCCGTTGGAGACGAAGAACTGCGTCCATAGTTAGGGACATGGAGATTTTGCATCAACGACCGCGTAGTTTCCGACCTGGCAACAGCGCCGACACTCCGTGCTTTCTTTGACTCGCCACTCACCAGCACGCCTTTCCTCGTGATGGCCAATAGGACTTGATCTGGCGATATTCGACTCTCTATCGTTCGGTAGAGCGTCGCTTCTCAGTGCAGAACAGGTGTAGCGTCGGTGCCAACGCAAACCCAGTTTGCGCCTTTCTTCAGCCAGGTATCAACGAAACGCTCGCGGCGGATGTAGGACTTGCCGCGTTCGACGCCTTTCACCCGCATGACTCCGGTTGCGATTGCCACGTCGCCGAACAGATGGACGTTCAGCGACTCCGGCGCGACCTGTTGCTGCTGGGCGCGGGGTTGGGAGACTAACATTTTCATGCTGGTCAAGAACTCTTCCTTGGTCTGGACCGAACCGTCATCGTTGACCAGAACAAGCGCATCATCGAGGATCGAAGCCAGTGCTGTCGTGTCGCCCGACTTGTATGCTTGGTTCCACACTTGCTCAAGAGCGGCGATTTTCGATTTTGTGGATTCTTCAGCATCGGTTTGCGCCACAGCCCAGCCCGCCGTTACGCTGATAAACACCAGAAACATGACAAGCTTCACAGGTTCCTCCGTGCCTTCTTCTAGCAATGACGATTCGCGGTAAATAAACACGTACTGACTTCACATTTGATCGATGTTCTCGGTCGCATGATCTCGATTGTGGGCGATTTTGCGACAGCTATTTTCGCAGTCTTAGGAACCTAGAGTCGGAAGTCGGGCGAGAGAAGGCGGATTCTGACTGGTTTGGCGCGACTAGGCTTTAGTTCCGGTTAGGAGGCTTTGCAATGCCTGAATCAGTAGCAATGAATTGTTCGCGAACGATTCGTCTGACTTCATAAGAAACGCCGCTGCACCCTCTTTCAAGAGCTTGGCTTCACTCCCTTGCCCAAGGCCACTCAGCACGATGACGGGGATGTGTTTTACCAGTGCGTCACCTTTAAGAGCCCGAAGAACATCGAGTCCTGATATTTTAGGTAACATCATATCGAGCAGAATTAGGTCGGGAATGTTCTCGCGAGCGGAACGGAGACCCTCCTCACCGTCCCCCGCATGGATCACATCGTACCCAGCCCTGACAAGCGCCCGTCCATTGGCGACCCGCTGGAACTTGCTGTCTTCGATCAGAAGTATCTTCATCTTTCTTCTACCAGTCTAGTGTGCAAGGCTTGCTCTGCATGTTTTGTTATCAGGAACGCCAACACTGCCCCATGCTTAGGCTACTTGTACCTCAGAACCAAATCTGAGCAATATTGCTCGGCCCAGCAGCTTGTGGAAGTCTCTAAACGTCGAATTGAGGTCGATTGAAGGGCAAGCCGGAGGACTCCGCAGGAGGACTGGGGCAATGCCCCTGTTTCGGGAAAAATACTGACCCTGCATTCCCTCCTTCAGTCAAGCCAAGAAGGGATACGCGAAGTTGAATTGACCTGCCGGGGTTGCTTCTCTCGTTTGTTAGCTGAGGCGGGGTTTTGTTAGACGCTTTTAAGCAAAACCAAGTGCACGGATGTGCATCGCTGTACCTTCGATTGGGCAACGTGAGCATTTTTGAACAGTTTTCCTGTTTCCACGGCTCCAAACTCTTGAATAGGAGATAAGCCATGTATTTGCCAGAGGAACCGTCCGCGCCCACGCCCGCCACTTGTCCTGCTCCGCTTCGTGAGGCCGCCAAATTGCAAGAACTGTTTGTCAAACTCGATAAGGCTTTGAATAAGCTTTCGCGCACAAGTGTAAAGCTGTTGACGGTACCCAAACTCTGAGTTCGGATTCTTAGCGACCGAGAGGCAGGTTCACGTAGGACATAGGTGCTCCTTATATACGATGACGGGGGCGCATAGTCAAAGGGAGGCAAAGACTAATGAAGACGAAGACTTGGAAGGTGATTGCCAACACGGGCAAACATGCAGACCTTGAGTCTGGCGTTGAGAGAAAGGAGATTCAAAAGCCAACGCACATCAGCGCCAGAGATTTTGCACACTGGCTAGCGCCCGAGAGCCGTATCGATGACAATGCTTTGCAATCGCTATTTAAGCAGTAACGCTCTCCCTTGAGGGCGAGACTCCAGCTTCTGACTGCTAGCCTATCGCCATGCAGAATCCCATCAAAGAACGCATCGTAAAGTTGCGATACGAAATAGCCCAAGTTAGTGAGTCGAACCGTCTGTACTTGCGGGGAGGCAAGAAGATACTCGGCGCAACAGATCACGAACGTCGGCTTCAAAGATTGCAGGAAATCCTGGACGAATTGGCGTCGTTGACCGACTGGAAAAAACTGTGAGCATGCACCACCGGGTAGGCAAGGGCTTGGGAACCAGAGTAGGCACCGTTGGTGAGACGTTTCTTTGCGTTTGGGTCTCGGGGGAAGAACAATCTTGATTATGCGCCCAACAGGAGCCGACTGCGATTGTTTCCGTTATCAGGTTGTGATTCAGCCACCACCTGTTATTGGGACAAAAGACCCAAGCGAACCGAGCTCTCGGCACCTGCACGAGCTACAACTTTGCAGAAGAGAAGTAGGTCGGTGAGTGGTTGCCCGCGATTTAGCCACGGGTCTGCCAGAGACAAAAGAACGTATCCCGTCGTGCTGGTATAGAGCGAATTGTGGATCGGCCAGTTCTTTAAACTGAACCTCGCTGACCGCGAGGCCGTCTGGCACGCTTTCGTTGGCTTGCATATGTTCCGCGACGTTGCGGATTACTGGCATCGCCATGCTCCGTCAATGCTCGAAGGGTGCACACCTAATGCCCAAAATCAGGACACACAAGAGGACTACAGTGAAGATGTGAGGTATTCACATCTGGATCACGACAGCCGGTCGCCCGAAAGGAGATTACTTTGGAAAAGGGCGATTACGTAAAGGTCATGGGAAAAGACGGATTTTATGTATTCCTGGTGGAAGTTCAGGGGAGAGCAATTCTTCGAGTAGGTGGTACAAAGAATATAGAGCAACCCACCTTCGACGTTCCGATAAATCAGGTAGTGTCTTTGGAAAACGACGCGCGCCAGTAATAATTGTGCCCATGGCAATTGAATTGCCAAGGGAACTCAATCCGTTTCTGCTTCTCCTCTACTCCGTTCTCGAAAAACTCCTTTTGCCAGCGGTAAAACACCGTCGGCTTCAGGCTCAGTTCTTCACACAGATCCGAAACCGGCACTTTGTCCAAAAGATGCCGCCTCAAAACGGCAACCTTTTCTTCAGCAGTGTAGTGCTTACGCTCTTTCCTGATACGTTCGCTCCATTATCTTAACGGACGAACGCTTTCTCCATTTCCAGCTGCTGCGGGACAAAAATTGCTACCCCGTTTCTGACCATGAATGTACTCCCCTCGCCGAGCTGACAAATGTCGCTACTCTTCCATCGGAGAATCTACAAAACAACTACAATCGCCCGCGTCAAGGCTAGCTCTTGGAAAGCTCGATCCGCAAAGAAGAAGCTCCCTGCGAAGCTGAACGCGACCCAAAACCGTACTCTCCATCGGTTGTCCGACTTGCGATGCAGATCCGGGAGGTGACTTGACCGGGGATATTTGGACCAGATGGAATGAGAGAGAATCCCCTTGTGAGTGGCTCGGGTTTTCTCTGCCCGTCCGTAAGGTGAGTTTTCGAGCTCCGACAAGCGTCGCGTAGAGGTACCGTCCACTCGGCACCAGTGCCGATATTCCGGCACTGCTCTGTCATTCAAATCTCCGCCTCCAGGCAGAGTTTGTCGTGATGTTCCCACATAGTGACTGGATCACTATGAGCCATGGCGATTAGCTTTGTAGTAGCATTTACGCGGATCGCTGTCAAGATTGCCCTCCACCGTGACAGGGAGATTCTAAGGCGACGTACTTGCTTTTCGTCGTGGTCCTGAAAGTGCGACACGCTGAAACGCGGTTCGAATCCGAAGTGTTAAACCAATTGGAGAGTATGCAAGAGCAAGGTCCTGCGTTTGATTCCGGTCATTCCTCAGATCTGACAGGCGGCCAGCATCTCAATTTACTTGATCTGGCACAGCTTACACTCGGTCAGCCCACGATAGAGGCTCTTTCCCACAGGCTGGCACTCCGCCTCCACCACATCCTAAATTTTGACGTCATAACATTGGGTCTTTACGACTCAAGTGCGGAAAGCATCCGCCTGAACGTTTGCAAGGCGGGTGATGTGGAGAGGCGATGCGAATGCCTTCCCGTGCACTCGTGTGCAAGTGGGCGCGTGTGGAAAAATCAACGATCTGTACTTGTCCAAGATTTGGACGCCGAACCCAACTTGCCCGTTTTCCTACAGTCGCTTCGCCGACTCGGTGTCCGTACTTACTATATCTTTCCCCTAACCACAAGTCGTCACAAGCTGGGAGCAATAGGTTTTGGCAGTTTGCATGTCGTTCCCAGGACGAATGCAACGCTTGAGTTCTTGCGCCGTGCGGCAGCGATAGTCGCTCAGCTCCTGGACACCACGCTTTCATCCGAAAGGCTTACGGCGGATTGCTCCCAAATCCCCTCGGCCGCAGCACCACTGCTCGAACCAGAACCCCAGGATTTGGATCTGCGGGANNGGTAAGGAATTAGTAGCGCGCGCAGTTCATCGGCTCAGCCCGCGGGCCGGCGGCAAGTTTGTTAGTCTCAACTGTACTGCGATTCCGACAGATTTATTGGAAAGCGAGCTCTTCGGACATGAAAAGGGGGCATTCACCGGGGCAATCAATAGGCACGTCGGTCGATTGGAACTGGCTGACAGAGGAACTCTGCTATTGGATGAGGTAGGGGATCTTCCGGGTGTGATTCAGCCGAAGTTGTTACGGGTGCTAGAAGACAAGGAGTTCCAGAGGCTCGGCAGTAACCTGACTGTAAAAGTCGACGTGCGGCTGATCGCTGCCACGAATCAGGACTTGCATCGGAGCATCGCCGAGGGTCGCTTCCGCGAGGACCTATTTTATAGACTGAACGTCTTTCCGATTCACATTCCCCCTCTGCGGAAGAGAAAAAGTGACATTCCTGCCCTTGTGCGTTACTTCGTGTCCAGGTACGCAAGCGAGGCGAAGAAGTCGATTGCGACTATCCCTGCCGAAGCAATGGATGCTCTTCTGAATTGGAGATGGCCGGGGAACATCAGAGAATTGCAAAACCTAGTTCAACGGTGCGTGATTTTGACGAACTCACCGATCCTGAGGGTTCCCCTTGAGGAACTGAGGGGTAACGCGAAGGCGTCCCCTGGCAAGGTATCCCAAGAGGTCGAACGCGAGCTCATCCTTCAAGCTCTGAAAGAGGCGGGCGGAGTGATAGGTGGCGAATCGGGTGCAGCCAGCAGACTGGGAATAAAACGCACAACCCTCTACTCGAAGATGAAAAAGTTGAATATTAAGTCCAGTTGAGTTCTGGGACTAGTGCCACTGTCTTACCAATTTGCTACCTCTGGGTACTCGCAGACTTGTAGTGTCGCATCAAAGAAAAAAAACACTTACCCTGTCGAAGTCCACGGAGCGCGATTCGACCATCATACGACGCCACGCGGTGGGCCAGTTGATCCAGGTCACCTGTAGTTTCTATAACTTACAAGTTGAGATGAAACGGCAGACGATATGCAAAGAGCCCCGAGGTAAGGGAGTGCGGGATCAGCCGCGCCGGGAAAGACCTCATTCGCCGAAGCGATGCCTTGATGCCGACAGATCGGCTCGACGCCATCGTCACTAAGCTCCATTTCGCTCGCCGGTGAGAGTGGAACAGTGGAACCCCTCCGCGACGGACGTGGTTTCTCCTGTGCTTCAATGTGTTTCCATGATAGCCACGTGTTCTAACCCAGCCTGCAATGTACCTTTCCGTTATTCTCGCAGCGGAAAGTCTTCTTGCTTGAGGCAAACGATGTTGATCCTAGATCGAGAACCGATCCTCCAAAACGCAGAATCGAGTACTTTTGGTTGTGCGGGGAATACGCCCCGACCATGCGTTTGATGCAAACGATGGATGGGGGAGCCACTATCTGCCAATCTCCCCAGCCTTGCAATCCGCTTGAGCCTCTGAGAATCACTCTTGCCCTTGAAGTGATGACGAGCCCCGGCTTAAAGCGCAGAAGGTTTAGTGGAATCTCAACTTATCTGAGACCCCATGTGTCGAATCGTCTGTCTCTTGACAGTGTTGACACTCTGCCACTGATATCCCGAGCGCGTGTTTTCTATGACTTAACAACTACTCGGAGATGGACCGATACATGCAACGTCTGACAACAACAAACGCGGAAAGGGCAATGGCGGACTCGTGAGATTTTTTAATGCGAAATCATCGCAAGCGGGTCAGTTGGATCCAGGCGGTTCCTCATCGCGTGCAAGAAGCATCGTCGCACACGCTTGCTCTCCTTCCTGGGAGCGTTTCGAGGATCTGGTGGTCTGCTGGAATCTCTTTGGTGATGCAGATCACCAGACGCTGGAAGAGGAGTTTCGAAGAAGTAGTACGCAGAGTTACGTCATATTTCGAAACACTACTAAGAAGAAGAAGGCACCTCTATATTTGGTCACGTTGTGAAACGGCAATCGAAAGCTCGCCGAAGCATATGAGGTGGTGCTGCATGACTCCGACCGAACGACCAGTTGTAGCATTTCCGAGGACGACTCCAACCAAACAGCCCGTTACGCATAAGGTCCTGCTTGTGGATGACGACGACGGCGTTCGCGAGATGATGAGTGTGACCCTTGAACGCAAGGGGTTTGACGTAGTCGCTACCGCCAGCGTGATAGAAGCTCTGAGACATATTGCTGCAGAGAGTTTCGACGTGCTCATCACGGACCTCCATATGCCCAACGCTGGCGATGGTTTCACGGTTGTCACTGCGATGCGCCATTCTCAACCGGAAGCCCTCACGCTGCTCGTCAGCGGCTACCCCGACGTACACAGCGCCATGGCCACCATCCTTCTGGAAGC